>NZ_GL831045.1:0-19214 GCF_000188195.1 Succinatimonas hippei YIT 12066 | reverse complement strand
TTGTGAGACTTTATCTGACAGCAGTATAGCATATTCCTTATATCTCCGTTCTGAAGAACGGAGTTTTACGGCATCTTTAATTAAAAAAAGTGCCTACACCGCGCGGCTGTATCCCCGCCCTGAAGGACGGGGTTTTAGCCGCTGATCTTTTTTGATAAAAACATTTATAGCGTTAATGCAGCTGAGGCAGTGAAGAGCAAACAGGAGAAGGAAAAACAGGTGAGATTCATAAATCTCACCTGAATTAAAATTAAGAATTTTATATAGTATGGGCGGAGAAGGTGTTGGTGGTTCCGGAAGGAACAAGAGCGCCGTTAACCATAACAATGGTATCACCCTTCTTGGCAAGACCTGATTCTAAAGCCAGTTTCTTACCGGTCTCAAAGAATTCATCAGTAGAGTTGATGCGTTCTACGAGCTTAGGAATAACACCGCGAACTAAACATAATTGACGCGCTGTTTTAATATTTGGGGTTAAAGCTAAAATATGGGCAGAGGGGAAATATTTTCTGATGGCACGGGGTGAACTTCCATGCTCAGTGGCAACTACAATCACTGGAGCCTTAAGATTTTCAGAAGCTTCCACTGCACTCATACAAACAGCTTCGGTAATGGTGGTAGCAGATCTGCCGATAGATTTGCGATCGATACGGGCGCCGACTTCACGATCGGTACGATGGCAGATTGTAGCCATAGTGGTAACAGCTTCAAGAGGGTATTTGCCTTTAGCTGATTCACCTGAAAGCATTACGGCATCTGAACCGTCTAAAATAGCGTTGGCGACGTCGCCGGCTTCTGCACGGGTTGGACGCGGATTTTTGATCATAGAATCAAGCATTTGGGTGGCAGTGATGACTGTCTTTCCTGCTTCATTGCAACGCTGAATAATACGCTTTTGTGCAAAAATAACTTCTTGGGCCGGAATTTCTACGCCTAAATCACCGCGGGCAACCATAATTCCGTCAGCTGTAGCAAGAATATCTTCAAAATTATCAAGACCTTCCTGATTCTCAATTTTGGCAATGATCTTAATGTTTTGTCCGCCGTTGGCGTCAAGAAATTCACGAATATCTAAAACATCACGACGATTACGGGTAAAAGATGCGGCGACGAAATCAACATCACGCTTAATTCCGAATAATAAATCGCCTTTATCTCTTTCAGATAAAAACGGCATGGTGATGTGAGTATTGGGCAGATTAACACCCTTTTTCTCGCCTAAAAGTCCGTTATTTAAGACTTCGCATTCAACTTCGGTATCTGTTGTGCTTAAAACTTTAAGAGCAATTAAGCCGTCATCTAAAAGAACCATGTCGCCGACACGTAAGTCTTTAGCAAGATTTTCGTAAGTTACGGAAATTTTATTGCGGTTGCCGACAAATGCAGAGTCTGTGGTAATTGTGAGTTTTTGTCCGGTAACCAGCTGAACATCCTGACCTCCTTCAAGGTTGCAGGTACGGATTTCAGGACCGCGAGTATCGAGGAGAACAGCAAAAACCTTGCCGTTTTCTTTCATAATTTCTTCAAGGTTATCAATTCTGCCGCCGTGCTCAACGAAGTCTCCATGCGAGAAGTTAAGACGCATTACGTTCATGCCGGCATCAAGCAGCGACTGCATAACTTCACGCTTTTCAGATTTAGGTCCGATAGTACAGACCATTTTTGTCTTTTTAATCACTTAAGTGTCCTCTGTGGTTCTTTTGGCTATTATTTTTCGCGCAAATTATAACAGAAAGAAAGAGATTTTTTGTGTTAAAAATCGAGAGAAATAAGGTATATATCAGGAAATAATTAAGAGCATTAGAAAAGAAAAACCGGGAAGTAATTTTCCCGGTTTATTGATAGTGCTTTACTTTTTAAAGCTAGACTTAGAACAACTTGCAGTAGATAGCAAACTGTAAAGCAAAGCAGATGAAAGTAAAGGCAGCGGCTCCGCCGTAAAGAACGAACCAGTGAAGCTTAGTAACACGAATGGTTAAATCGTGCAAGCTGTGGTAGATACGGTGGAAAGCATGCCACAGAACTAAAGCGATGGTTCCGAACAGAACTAAAGCAGGGATCCAGCAGCCTAAAATGCTCTTGGCGTGAGCAAAGCTTAATACGCCTGAAGAAACGTCAGGAGAGGTAATTCCTGCAACAATAAGAACTACCAATACGGCAGGAAGTGCCATAGCAACAGCCATACCGCCGGCACCGAACAAGAGCCAATATATAGGCTCGTCAGAACGTGGTGAATGCATATTCTCTCTCCTTAATTAGGGCAAGGAAGCAAAAGCTGCTACCAAGATCACTACAGTGGCACCTGCCATACCGGCATAAAGGGCGCCCATTGTGACGTAATCAGGAACAAGATCAGTATTGTTCTTATTCATGAAAACGCGTACGGCTTTAGGCATCAAAGCAAACCAGGTTACGGCATGGAACAAAGTTGCAGCCAAGCAGACAAGGTTAATCAAGATGACAATAGGATTGCCGACAAATGACTGAACCCACCACATATAGGGTGCGGTGTTCTCTGCAGTTGCTTCGGCGGCACTTAAGTCGCACAGTAAGAACAAGAAAATGCCTAATATCAGCTCTAAAGCTACGAAGAGGGCACAAACTGCAGTGCCTTCACGAACCATGTAGCGGATATAGAAAGGATTCTTTGTCCACCAGGTAGCCTTAATCGGAGGATTGTAAGGCTTACGGAAAGATTTAGTTTCGCTCATTTCTTACTCCGGTTTAAACATCCTGATTACGTAGTCGGTTGCACTCATCTTCTTACCCAGCTGAATAGCGGATGACGGATCTACGTGCTTAGGACATACTTCAGAGCAATAGCCGACGAAAGTACAGCTCCATACACCTTCTTCAGCATTGAGGAAAGGCATACGCTGAGCCTGACCGCCGTCACGGTTATCAATATTGTAACGGTACAAGAGAGTCAAAGCGGCAGGGCCGATAAAGTCTTTGTTAATCTTGTACTGAGGGCATGCGGCATAGCAGCAGCCGCAGTTAATGCACTGGGCAAACTGGCGATATGCCTCCATCTGCTGCGGAGTCTGACGATAAGCCTTGGTCAAAGGCATATTCTTATCTTTGGCAGAAGGAATAATATAAGGCTTGATGCGCTCAATCTTCTCAATTAAATCGGAGATGTCTACAACAAGATCGCGTTCAACCGGGAAGTTGTCGAGCGGAGCAATGGTAATGCCGTTCTTGCTGTTTTCATAATCACGCAAGAAAGTTTTGCAGGCAAGGTGCGGAACACCGTTTACCATCATACCGCAGGAACCGCAAACAGCCATACGGCAGGACCAGCGGAAAGACAAGCTTGGCTCGAAGTGATCTTTGATATAGAACAGAGCTTCAAGAACAGAGGTCTCTTTGATGTACGGAACTTCAAAGGTCTGTTCCCAAGGTTTGTCGTCCTGCTCCGGGCGATAACGGACGACGGTTACTTTCATAGTTTTCTCAGCCATTATTTACGGGCCTCCTTTGCTTTGGCAGCGGCTGCTGCAGCTGCTTTAGCGGCTTCAGCCTTTTCAGCTTCGGCGCCGTATACGCGCTTAGCAGGCTGGAAGGTAGTGATCTTAACGTCGCTTAAAGAAATATCCGGCAAATCGGTTTCTTTATTGTAGATTGCCAAAGAGTGCTTGAGGAAATGCTTGTCGTCACGCTCTTTGTATGCACCGTTAGGACCGTCTAAACGCTGATGTGAACCGCGGGATTCTTTACGGTTGATTGCGGAATGAACCATAGTTTGAGCGCAGTCCAAGGTATAACCTAACTCAATTAAGTTCATCCATTCGGTATTGAATACGCGGCCGCGATCGGTAAGAGGAACATTCTTAATGCGCTTCTTCAAATCCTTAAGCACATTAATGGTTTCCTGCATGGTGGTTTCTTCGCGGTAAATACCGACGCCTTTTTCCATTGATTCGCCCATTTCAGTGCGGATCTTGGATTGAGATTCACCGCCTTGTACGTCAAACAAAGCAAGAGCACGAGCCATTGCAGCTTCAGCCTGCTTGTCAAGTTCAGGGCTATCGAAATCTTTCTTAATGGACATTGCGCGTTTAGCGGCTTCGTCACCGGCAACCTTACCGAACACGATGGTTTCAACCAAGGAGTTGGAACCCAAGCGGTTGGCACCGTGAATACCGACAGAGGCGCACTCGCCAGCGGCATATAAGCCTGGCATACGAGTTGCGGTCTTGCCGTCAGTCTCGATACCGCCCATGGTGTAGTGAACAACCGGACGGACAGGAACGGGCTGCTTAACAGGGTCAACACCGGAGTAAGTCATAGCCAATTCACAAATCATTGGCAGACGTTCGTGGAGGTATTTCTCACCTAAGTGGGTCAAATCCAAGTGTACGGCTTCACCTAACGGATACTTGATGGTACGGCCTTTCTTGGACTCTTGCCAGAATGCCTGAGATACACGGTCACGAGGACCCAATTCCATATATTTATTCTTAGGATGTCCTACCGGAGTCTCAGGTCCTAAACCGTAGTCCTGAAGGTAGCGGTAGTGATCCTTATTATAAAGAACGCCACCTTCACCGCGGCAGCCTTCAGTCATCAAAATACCGCAGCCGAGCAAGCCAGTCGGGTGATACTGAACGAATTCCATATCGCGGATAGGTACGCCGTGACGATAGGCCAAAGCAATACCGTCACCGGTAACAATACCGCCGTCAGTATTGAAGATATAAGCACGGCCGGCGCCGCCGGTAGCGATAATAACTGATTTGGCGTTGATCTGACGGAATACGCCGTTCTGGAGGTCGTAGCAAACGACACCGCGGCAGACACCTTCTTCAACTAACAAATCTAATACGAAGTGTTCATCAAAGCGATGAATTGAAGGGAATTGCACTGAAGTCTGGAAGAGAGTGTGCAGCATGTGGAACCCGGACTTGTCGGCAGCGAACCAAGTACGAGGAACTTTCATACCGCCGAAACGACGTACGTTTACGTCACCATCAGGTTTACGGCTCCACGGGCAGCCCCAGTGTTCGAGCTGGAATAATTCTTCGGTAGTGTGACGAACGAAATATTCAACAACATCTTGTTCGCACAGCCAGTCACCACCGGCTACAGTGTCTTCAAAGTGTTTCTGATAAGAGTCATCGTCACGGATAACACCGGCAGCACCGCCTTCGGCAGCTACCGTGTGGCTACGCATCGGGTAGACTTTGGAAATGAGTGCAACGCGAAGCTTGGGATTGGCCTGTGCTACAGCAATTGCAGCACGAAGACCGGTACCGCCTGCACCGACGATTGCAACGTCAGCTTGAAATTTTTCCACGTGTATCTCCTAAGCTCCGGAGGGTAATGTCAAATGCGAATTACGCTTCCCCGGAAAGCAAGCAAAAAACAAAAGTAAATATACCAGAAAAATGAAAAAATTTATTATGTAGCGCTCTCATTTTTGTAATAAAAACGAATTAAGAGATCTCTTAGAATATTTGCAGACCAACTTTTTAAACTGTTTAACGCAATTTACAGCACAAAATTTGTAACGATATTGAGATGAATTGATAGAAACATGGTTAATTTTCACGAATTAATGATAAATTCTATTATTTAAATGTAAAGTATGAGTACGGAAGTCAGATTAACGAAAGACAATCCAGGCACTGACGGCAAGGTCAAATTCGGGTTAAATAGTTTTATATATTAACTGTTTAAATTGTAGGGTAAATCCACGATCTTTACATCAGTGGAGGTCACTTCATATTGTCTTAAGTAAGGAATGGATGTCAGAATGGTCGGACACGCGAACATCATTAGAGTTTGGCAGAAGGTCCTGTTCGAGTTGTTAGCAATAGTAATGTTGTGACATTGCGGTAAAAATCCCCCGGCTTTAACCGGGGTGGAGGTCAAAGGGAAAGCGTATAATCATTTAATCATAGCTTTTCCAAAAAGTATGGGATTTCCTGGAACAAATTCAGGAGCTAAATTTCCTTGATCTTTACCCCACAGACAGATAACAGTACTGCCGTACTTAAAATGCCCGATTTCATCTCCTTTTTTATAGCGAATATCTTTATCGATAAAAGATTTTTCTTCTATATTTTTTCTTCTTACAACAGTTCCGTCCCAGACGGTATTTATGCTGCCTACTAAAGCGGCTCCAACCATTACTAGAGCAAAAGATCCTATGGCAGTATCAAAAAAGCAAACTAATCTTTCATTTTTAGTATACAGATCCGGCATATAGGAAATGTTTTTATGTCCAACGGGAAAATGTTTGCCAGGAACGTGAACTGTTTTTACGAGCTTCCCGTCAATGGGCATATGAATACGGTGATAGTTTGCAGGAGACAAATAAATGCAGGCAAAATCTCCGTCTTCAAAAGGAGCAGAATCGTCAGGTTTACCGCCTAATAAAGCACTTAATGAATAGTCTATTCCTTTAGCTTGAATTAATCTTCCGGCAATGATTTTATCAGCTTGTCCGACAGTTCCGTCTACAGGAGAAACTGCAATTGCTTTTTCATCAATCGGACGAAGATCCGGGCGAACCTTGCGGATAAAAAACTCATTGAAAGTTTTATAGGAAGAAATATCGGGATTTTCGTAATCGTTTACATCAATCTTATAAGTTTTAATAAATTCTTTAATTAAAAATTGTGTGACTTTTCCAAGTGGTACATCAGTTATTTTGCTGGAAAGATAGGTAAGCGTTGACAATGGAGTTAAAGCTTCGGAAATTTTAAGTGCAGTGCTTATTAATGACATATAAAGTCTCCTTGATTTTCTTGCATTGTAAAAAAAGAGTTTTCTTTGTCAACCTTAGTAAACAACTTTGAGAATTTTTAGCTTAAATGATTGTTAATAATCGATACATTAAGAAATTAAAGTAAAAATTTTTCAAAATCGTCTTTAAATTATCTTATTGAAAACAAATAGTTTTATTTGCAAAATTAATTTTTTTTAAATAAAAAGCAAAAAAAAACTTGCGCTTACCGATTTTTTCTTTATAATGTGCGCCATCGGATGCGGGCATAGCTCAGTTGGTAGAGCATAACCTTGCCATGGTTAGGGTCGCGAGTTCGAACCTCGTTGCCCGCTCCAAGATTAGAAAAAGGCACCTTTAGGTGCTTTTTTAGTCTATGCCTGCCTTATTTATTTTCTTTTTGAATTCCTTACTTTTTCCTTTACTCTTGAAATTGTTAAGCTAAATACCCATGTGTTAGCACAGGAATATTTTTTATAGCTCTTGTATGCATACAGCATAAATTAAAATTATCAATTATAATGAGAGCTTATGTTTTCAACCGGTGAAAAATTAGCAAATGATTATTTCGACCATTGTCACAAAAATTATCGGCAGCAGTAATCAGCGCACGATTAAAAAATTAAATAAAGTTGTCAAACAAATCAACGCATTAGAGCCCAAATATAAGGCATTGCAGGATCAGGATTTTAAAGAACTCACTGTAAAGTTTAAAGAACGCCTTAAAAACGGTGAGACTTTATTGTCAATGCTTCCAGATGTTTTTGCAGCAGTGCGTGAAGCTTCATGGCGTACATTAGGTTTGCGCCCTTTTGACGTTCAGCTTATGGGCGGTATCGTTTTAAATGACAATCAAATTGCCGAAATGAAAACCGGTGAAGGTAAAACCCTTACCGCTTTGCTTCCTTGCTATTTAAATGCTTTAACGGGACGCGGCGTTCATGTGGTTACGGTTAATGATTATTTGGCACGCCGTGATGCATTGTGGAGCAGACCTTTTTATGAATTTATGGGTATGACCGTAGGCTGTAACATTCCCGGCATGTCTCCTGAGGAAAAACGTGCGGCATATGCTTGTGATGTAACTTACGGAACGAACAATGAATTCGGTTTTGATTATCTGCGCGATAACATGGCATATACCAAAGAGCAGCGCGTACAGCGTCCTCTTTACTATGCCTTAGTCGATGAGGTTGACTCGGTCTTAATTGATGAGGCTCGCACTCCGCTTATTATTTCCGGAGCTGCAGAAAACAGTTCTGAGCTTTATCGCCAAATCGATTCCATTATCCCGCTTTTAAAACAGCAGGATAAAGAAGATACCGAAGATTATCACGGCGACGGTCATTTCACTTTGGATCTTAAATTGCGTCAAGCATATCTTACTGAGCGCGGACAGCTTTATATTGAACAACTTTTGCGTGAAAGAGGATTGCTGCGCGGTAATGATCCGTTGTTCTCAAGCTCCAACATCGTTTTGCTTCACCATGTGATGGCAGCATTGCGTGCTCATACCTTATTTAAGCGTGATGTTGATTACGTTGTTTCAAATGGTGAAGTAGTCATCATTGATGAGCATACCGGACGCAAGATGGTAGGACGTCGCTGGTCTGACGGACTGCATCAGGCAGTAGAAGCTAAAGAAGGTGTTGAAATTAAGAGCGAGAATCAGACTTTAGCTTCAATTACTTTCCAGAATTATTTCCGTATGTACGAAAAGCTTGCCGGTATGACAGGTACCGCTGATACTGAAGCTTTTGAGTTCCAGCAGATTTACGGTTTGAACACCGTGGTTTTACCGACCAACAAACCAATGATTCGCACGGATTTTCCGGATCTTATCTATCTAACTGAGGCGGAAAAGTTCAAAGCTATCATTGCCGACATAAAAGAACAGGTTAAAAAGGGTCGTCCGGTTTTGGTCGGTACCATTTCAATTGAGAATTCAGAAAAACTTTCTGCTCTTCTTGATAAGGAAAATATTCCACATCAAGTGCTTAATGCAAAGTTCCATGAAAAAGAAGCTCAGATTGTAGCTCAGGCAGGTCGTCCTGCGACAGTGACTATTGCTACCAATATGGCAGGTCGTGGTACCGATATTATTTTAGGCGGTAATCTTAAGGCTGATATTGACGCTTTAGGCGAGAATCCTGATCCGAATGAAGTAAAGAGACTTACTGAGGAATGGCAGAAACGTCATGACGCGGTAGTTGCAGCCGGCGGCTTGCATATTATCGGTTCCGAGCGTCACGAATCACGCCGTATTGATAATCAGCTTCGCGGCCGTTCCGGACGACAGGGTGACCCCGGTTCATCAAGATTCTATTTGTCTATGGACGACAATCTGATGAAATTGTTCGGATCTGATAAGCTGAAGAATTTCATGAAGCGTATGGGAATGGAGGACGGTCAGCCTCTTGAGCATAAGCTTGTTACTCGTGCGATTGAGTCGGCTCAGCGTAAGGTTGAGACTCGTAACTTCGATATTCGTAAGAGCTTGCTTGATTTTGACGATGTCGCTAATGAACAGCGTAAAGTAATTTATGAAGAAAGAAATGCTTTGCTTGATGGTGAAGATATTTCCGAAACCATAAATAACATTCGCTCTGATGTCTTTAATTCAGTTATTGATGAATATATTGCTCCGGAGTCTTTGGTTGAAGATTGGAAGCTTGAAGATCTTGAAAAACGTCTTGCCTCTGAATTTTTAGTCGATGTCCCCGTTGTCGCCATGGTAAAAGAGGACAGTTCGATTGTTGAAAGTGATATTCGCGATCGCATTATTAAACGAGCTGCAGAAATATATCAAGATAAGTGTGAAAAGATCGGAAAAGAAAATCAGAATCGTCTTGAAAAAGGGGTTATGCTGCAATGCATTGATACATTGTGGAAAGAACATCTTGCCGCAATGGATTATATGCGTCAAGGTATAGGTCTTCAGGGCTACGCTCAAAAGAATCCGAAGAATGAATATAAGATTCAATCATTTAATTTATTTACTAAGATGCTTGATAATCTCAAGTATCAGGTGATTCGTACTTTATCGCGTATTCAGATTCAGATTCGCGCTCCGGAACTTGCTGAAGAGCAAAAGGAAGAGCTCAGAAGAAGACAAGCTGAGGCAGAACAGCATAAACGCGAAGAAGCCGTTCGTCAGTTACAAGAAATGGATAAACCCAACCCGCAAAGCGGAACTCCCTTTAAGAAGGTAATGCATGTGGGCAGAAATGATCCTTGTCCGTGCGGTTCCGGTAAAAAGTATAAAAATTGCTGCGGCAGGTTATCTTAGATTTTTTCTTATTGTAAAAGGAGCGCTGAGGCGCTCTTTTCTTTTTTGTAAAACATGATATTTTCACGGTTTTCTTATAGGTTAGTAAAAAGCGGGCAAAAAAGTGAGAAAAAGTGTTGACATAACAACGCTGAAATGATTTAATAAGCGCCGTTGCCTAGATAGCTCAGTCGGTAGAGCAGGGGATTGAAAATCCCCGTGTCGGTGGTTCGATTCCGCCTCTGGGCACCATCCTTAAAATCTGTTCTTATTTCTATGTGCCTAGATAGCTCAGTCGGTAGAGCAGGGGATTGAAAATCCCCGTGTCGGTGGTTCGATTCCGCCTCTGGGCACCACTCTTCTCCTAATATCTTTCAGTTCTAGACAGGTCGCAAAATCGTATCTGAGGTTGGGTGTTGTCTGCTTTTGCGTGAAGATATTATTAATTGCTTTTCTTAAAAGAGCGTAAGTGAAGATATATTACGTCTTTTGAAATATTTAAAGTATCGGCAACTTTAGCAACAGCATCACGAAGTTGGAAAATTCCTTGAGTATTTAAAATATGAATTATTTCTTTTATTTTTAGGCGAGTACTGACGGAATTATCGGCAAAAACTTCTTCCTTGACTTTAAGTGTGTTTGAAATAATTAAATCTTCTACGTTAATGGCAAAATGTTCGTTATCATCATGCGTATTACCTTGAGGCGGTAATAAAATCGACATCATTTCGTCAAAAGGGGTTGAAATATCAAGATTGATGCAGAGCATGCCTATAGGCTGACCTTTAGTGTTTTTGATAATTGTTGATGTTGAGCGCATAGTATGATTTTGCTTGTTTTTAGTGAAATAGACGTCAGCAAAATCAGTTCCGTTATCTATGCAGTCTGTGAAAATTTTTAAAGCTTTATCAGTAACAGGTGAGCCTACTGAACGCCCCGTTTTTTTTCCGTTGTGGATATAAATAACCGATGAATTTAGATCTTCAAAACTGTGTAGAACAACCTCACATGAAGATCCTAAAAGCTGCCCTATGGCATCAACTATATTTTTATAATTCTCTAAAATTAATTTGTCGCTTTGCGTGTATTGGTGAACTTTTGTATTAAGCTTTTTTATCATAGAGTGTCTCTTTTTTTTATTAACTCAAAAATTTTTGCATTAATAATTTCTATTATAAAAATATAACATAAAACGGTTTATAAACAAATTATAACTTATATTTCAATATGTTATTAATTAATAACTGTGCTGTATGTCTTAAACCGAAATATGATTCTGTAAATTATTATAGGTGATTAAATCAAATTAATTTTATTAAATCCATAAAATGTGAACTGACTCAAATTAGAATGAATCAAATTTATTATAATTAACTCAACAAAATTTGATTTTAAAGCTTAAACACTATTTATAGAAATATAAATACAAGATCTTTAGGCAATGAGAATCAAATGAAATTTTGATATCTACTCATTTTTAGAGCAAGGAGATTTATATGGAAATAATTTCATCGGACAAAGTCCCAGCAGCAGTTGGTCCTTATAGTAGTGCAGTAAAAGCAGGAAAAACCCTTTATATTTCAGGACAATTGCCAATTGATGCAAAAACGGGAAACATGCCTGAAACTGTTGCAGAACAGACCGCACAGAGTCTAGCAAATATGAAAGCCTTGTTAGAAAGTGCAGGAGGCTCTTTAAATGACGTTGTTAAAACCACTGTCCTTCTTGCTGATATAAAAACATTTGGCGAGATGAATGATGTTTATGGAAAAACTTTTTCAGCTCCATACCCTGCTCGAAGTGCTTTTGAAGTTGGAGCCTTACCTAAAGGGGCAAAAGTTGAAATTGAATGTATTGCGGTTTTAAAAGGTTAATTAATTTTTATGATTAATAAACTTTTTGAAATGAATTTTAAATTAACGTAGGGCAAATGTATGCAAAATTCCAATTTTAAAAAATGGTTTTTGGTTCTATTGCTTGCAGTCGGCGGTGGAACCATTTTTAAATCAATGTATTTGCGCGAGGTATTTTATTATCCTTGGAATGAGTTTATGGGGGTGGATAATACTCAATCTGGTATTTTAATGAGTTGGTTAGGGCTTGTTGGTATTATTGCCGGCGCTATAGCTGGTGTTATTGTTGATAAAATCAATAATACCCGCCTTGTGATTACTGCTTCTTATATTGTGATTGGTCTTGCCACTTTATGGCAGTCTACCGCCCCGTCTTTATCTGTTCAATATTTAGTTATTGCAATTTTGTCATTTACCGCCAATGGATTTTTCTTGGTTTCTATGGTTAGAGCTGTTCGTTTGGTCGGAAGCTCAGATGATCAGGGAAAATTATTCGGATTCCTTGAGTCTGGACGTGGAATTGCGGGCTCTATCATTTCAGCTATAGCTGTAGTTATTTTCTCAATGGCTGCGTCTGAGGCAGATGGTATTGCTAATGTTCTTTATGCGTATGGCTTTTTATATATCGCATTTGGTGTATTAATGTGGTTCTGCTTACCTAAAGAAGAATCAAAATCAGATAAAAATAATAATGTAGAGCAAAATAAAGTTTCTGCAAAAATTTTCTTTAAGGTCATTTCCATTAAAGAAGTTTGGATGGCTGCTTTCGCTATTTTTGCGACGATTTCTTGCTATCAGGGAACTTCATATTTAGTTCCGTACCTTACTGATGCGTACGGCATGAGTTCTGATCAGGCAGGAATTGTCGGTATGGTTAGAGCATACGTTCTCGCAATTTTTGCCGCCCCGGTTATCGGTATCATTGTTGATAAGGTAGGTTCTTCAATTAAAGTCATGGCCTGTCTGTTTGTTTTAGGCGCAGCAGGCGTAGCTATGTTCTTATTTATTCCTCAGACCCCGTCTATGGTATGGACTCTCATTATTGTTTTAATGATTGTTGGTGCTGTGACATTCGCCTTACGCGGCATCATGTACGCCCAGATTGAAGAGATGAAAGTTCCTGCAGCAATTACCGGAACAGTATCAGGTTTCCTTTTAACTGTAGGTTTTTCACCTGAAGCCTTCCAACATATCATCTTCGGCTACTGGCTTGATACTTATAAGCTTGATGGTTATATCTATATGTTTGCCTATATGGCAATTATGTTTGCAATTGCTGTTTTTACATCAATCTATTTATATAAGAGCTCACGCTCTGGCAATCCTTTTGCCAAGCTTGAAAATGAATTGAATCAAAGCAAGGATGAATCAAATAAGTAAGGAGATAAAAATGATTTACGATTTTAATGAACAATTTCCACGCATAATGTCTGAAAAATGGGTTTATGACAGTGTTGTAAACGGACATAAAGTAATGCCGATGGGTGTTGCCGATATGGATTTAGTGTCTCCTATTGAAGTAAGAGAAGCGCTAATGAATGTGTGTTTGCGTAGAGAATTTGGATATCCTGCATATCATGCGGATTTTAAATCGGTTATCGCGGATTGGTTTGAAAAACACTATGATTGGCGCCCTGATGAAAGCTTGATCACTGAAACTCCGGGTATGCTTTTGACCATGGGAACTTTTATCCGTGATTTAACTGAACCGGATGAGAAAACAGTTCTTATGACTCCTGTATATCATTCTTTTGCAAGAGCAATTAGAGATAATCATAGAGAAATAGTTGAATGTGATCTTATAAAGGATGAGGATAATCATTACACGATTGATTTTGATAAATTAAAAGAAACTTGTGCACAACCTAAAAATAAGTTTTTGATTTTGTGTAATCCGCATAATCCGGTCGGACGTTGCTGGACGGAAGAAGAAGTTAAGAAAGTTATCGAAATAGCTCAAGAAACTAATACTATTTTAATTTCAGACGAAATTCATGGGGATTTTACTTTTGATGGGCGCGTTTATACTCCGGTGCTCAAGGTTGCAAAAGATCTCAAAAATATTATCGTTTTTTCTTCCGGCGGAAAGTTATTTAATATAGGAGGTATTTTCAGTGCCTTCATTATGACAGGGGATCCGGCATTAAAAGCTCAGATTGATATTTGTATTAAAGAATTGCATTTCCAGCCGACGGCTTTTGCTCATGAAGCTGCTTATGCAGGTTTTAAATACGGTTATGACTATCGTGAACAGGTAGTTGCTCATGTCAGAAAAATGCAGCGTAAGTTCGTTGATGGACTTAATAATATGCCGTATCCGGTTCGTGCTAATCTTCCTGAAGCTACTTACCTTGTATGGGTTGATTTTAATGGTACAGGTTGGTCACCTGATCGTATTTTTGATTTCCAGGTCAAGGATGCTTCATTAGGTTTTAATCGTGGTGATGCTTTTGGTAAAGCCGGAGCTGGATTTGCTAGAGTCAATTGTGCCGTATGTGAGGCAAAAATTGATGAGGCATTAAGGCGTTTAGAAAATGCATTTAAACAATATTTTTAATTGATAGCCGTAAATAGGGAGATTAAGAATCAAGATGTTTAGTGTTTTCTTGATCTCCCTGTTGTAAAAAAGGAGCTCAATATGTCACATCAGGCAGGGCAAAATTTATTAAATCGGCATAAATTTCTCTTTTTTATTCTTCTTGCGGTAGGTGGCGGTACGATTTTTAAGGCCATGTATCTTCGAGAAGTTTTTTATTATCCGTGGAATAATTTTTTTGGTCTGAATAACACTCAGTCCGGAATATTGATGTCTTGGCTCGGTTTTGTAGGAATTATTTCAGGTGCCATAGCAGGAATTATTGTTGATAAATTTAAAAATCCTAAAAGTATTTTAGCTTTTGCTTATATTTCGATGAGTTTGCTTGCGGTTTGGCAGTCATTTCGTCCTGTTTATGAATTACAGTTTGTAATTATAGGATGCATGTCTTTTGTCGGAAACGGTCTCTTTTTGGTTTCAATGACTAAAATTGCAAGATTAATAGCATCAGATAATGAACAAGGTCGTTATTTCGGTTTTTTAGAGTCCGGACGCGGCATTGCAGGTACATTACTTACTTTGATAGCAGTCGGAATTGTCAGTGCTTATGAATCTGAAGCGTTAAGTATAGGCTTTATTTTAAGATTTGATGCTTGCGTTTACTTTGTTCTTGGTATTGTTTCTTATATCTATTTTCCCAGCGGTGTTTCTATCATAGAAAATGCAGAACCTAAAAAAGTATCCGATTTGTTAACAATGCTCAAATGCGGGAGGTTATGGCTAGCGGCTTTAGTTGTGGCAAGTATCATTTTTATATATCAATCGGCTTCATATTTGGTTCCTTATCTGACTGACGCATATGGTATGGAGGCAGATAGTGCAGCAATTGTTGGAATGATAAGAGCTTATTTTTTAGCTTTTGTTGTAGCACCGTTTGCGGGAATTGTTGCAGATAAAGTAGGTTCTGCTTTAAAGGTTATGGCAGCCTTTTTGTTTATTGGCTCAATTATTGCTGCATCTTTTATTATAGTTCCCCATGAAAGTTTTTATTTACCGTTACTTATAGGGCTGGTTTTAATTTTAGGAGGGTTAACTTTTGGTTTACGCGGGATAATGTACGCTCAGGTTAATGAAATAAATATTCCAAAAGCTTATACAGGTACAGCAATGGGCTTTTTGATTTGTCTTGGTTTTAGTCCTGAAGCTTATGTCCATATTATCTTTGGGTTTTTGATGGATAAATTACATGAAAATGCTTATCCTGTGATGTTTGTTACTATGGCAGCTGTTATGTTATTCGGAGCTCTAATTTGTATGATTTTGCGTCGAGGTGTGGTGATTCATAGTGTTAAATAACATTTGATTTTAGTTGAGCCGTTGCTTTTTGAGGCTTAATTTTAAGCCTCAAATCAGATTTTAGATTTAATCACAAAAATTTACGATATTAAGCGATAGAATTTTATATAGGTTTTTTTCTATACTAAATAATTGACTCGTTAAATTTTGTTTGAGGAACATGAAATGGTGATGAAAAACGTAAATCCGACAACAACTAAATCATGGAAAGCATTGCAGGAGTACTTTGATAAATCTAAGTCAACTCTTAAGCTTAAGGATCTTTTTAAAGATCAGGATCGTTTCAATAAGTACTCATTTACTATCGGCGGTGATCTTTTAGCTGATTTATCTAAAAATCTTGTAGATGAAAAAGTTCTCAAGATGCTTCTTGATTTGGCCAACGAATGTGATCTTAAACAAGATATTGAAGCAATGTTTACCGGCGAGAAGATTAATCGTAGTGAAGATCGTGCCGCATTGCATACTGCTTTACGTAACTTCTCCGGTAATCCCGTATATGTTGACGGTGTTGACGTAATGCCTGATGTAAAGCGCGTTCAGGCTAAGATGAAGGCTTTTAGTGAGAAGGTTATTTCAGGTGAGTGGAAAGGCTATACCGGAAAAGAGATCACTGATGTAGTCAATATCGGTATCGGCGGTTCTGATTTAGGTCCTTGCATGATTACCGCTGCCTTGACCCCGTATCATACCCGCTTGAAGCTGCATTTCGTCTCCAACATTGACGGTACTCAGATTGTCGAAACCTTAAAGGGCCTTAATCCTGAGACTACCATGTTCTTGATTGCCTCCAAGACTTTTACCACCTTGGAGACCATGACCAATGCCAACACTGCTCGTGATTGGTTCTTAAAGAGCGCCGGTGACGTTGCTCACGTTGCAAAACACTTTGCCGCTTTGTCTACCAATGCAGAAGAAGTTTCTAAGTTCGGTATCGATACTGAGAACATGTTTGAATTCTGGGACTGGGTCGGCGGACGTTATTCCTCTTGGTCAGCTATCGGCTTGTCTATCGCTCTTGCTATCGGATATGACAACTTTGAGCAGTTCCTGCGCGGCGGTTATGAAATGGATTGCCATTTCAGAAATACTCCGTTTGAGAAAAACGTTCCTGCTCTTTTAGGTTTGATTGGCATTTGGTATAACAACTTCTACGGTTTTGAGACTGAAGCTATTCTTCCTTATGATCAGTATATGTATCGCTTCGCTGCATATTTCCAGCAAGGCAATATGGAATCAAACGGTAAGAGCGTAGATCGTGATGGTAAGCGTATTACCAATTATCAGACCGGTCCTATTATTTGGGGTGAGCCGGGCAGCAACGGTCAGCATGCTTTCTTCCAGTTGCTTCACCAAGGCAGAAAGATTGTTCCGTGCGACTTCATCGCTCCTGCCATTACTCATAATCCGATAGGCGATCATCATGTTAAGCTTTTGTCCAACTTCTTCGGACAAACTGAAGCTTTTGCTTTCGGAAAGGACAGAGCAACCGTTGAGGCTGAGCTTGCCGCTAAAGGTAAAGATCTTTCTAAGATCCAGGATATTATCGAGTGCCAGGTCTTTGAAGGCAATCGTCCTACCAACTCTTTCCTTGTTAAAGAGATCACTCCTCGTACCCTTGGTATGTTAATTGCCATGTATGAGCATAAGATCTTCACTCAGGGTGCTATTTGGAATATTTGCTCCTTCGATCAGTGGGGTGTTGAGTACGGTAAAGTTTTGGCTAAGAAGATTATTCCTGAATTACAGAATGATGAAGTCATTGCTTCACATGACTGCTCAACCAACGGATTAATTAATGCTTATAAGAAATTTAAGGCTTAATTAAGAAAAATAAGTAAAGAGGAAAGCCGGACTTTCCTCTTAAAAATCCCGATAAAGAGAAATCTTTCGGGATTTTTTATATTTACTTAAGCTTAATTATGGGATTGGGACTGCATGGTTTTAATGAGTCTGAAAATATTTTCAGCAGTATAGCGAAGATTATCAACACTTATGTATTGAGATATTGACAGATCTTCAGCTCTGCGATTTATCGGGAAAATTGCCGTGACTCCTTGTTTAAAAACCTCACTTACTGTACTGTCCTCCGATTGTCCCACAATTGCTATAACAGGCTTTTTGTAGCGCATTGCTCTTTTTGCAATTCCTAAAACTACTTTACCGCGAAGACTTTGAATATCAATTTTTCCTTCGCCGGTGAAAATGATATCAATATCTTTTATTTCTTCTTCAAAATTAACGGTATCAAGAACGATTTCTATTCCTCTTTTTAGTTGAGCATTAAAAAATGTCAGCATACCGGCTCCCATTCCGCCGGCGGCGGCAGCTCCTTTTATGGACGCAACTTTAAATCCCAAATCGTGCCAAATAATATTGCTTAAATGCATAAGGCCGCGATCAAGCTCATACACCGTTGTCAAATCTGCGCCTTTTTGCGGTCCGAAAATATAGGCAGCACCGTTTTTCCCGCATAACGGGTTATCAACGTCGCACATTGCTAAAATTTCAATATTTTTTAATTTGTTGTCTAAACCTGAAGTATCGATTTTGCAGATGTCTTTAAGGGTTCCGCCTGTAGGTATAAAACTTACTCCTTCTTTATTGAGAAATTTTATGCCGACGGCAGCCGCAGCTCCGCACCCTCCGTCATTGGTACAACTTCCTCCCAGACCGATAATAATGCGTTTTACTCCTTGTTCTGCTGCATCAAGAAGTTGCTCTCCGACTCCGAAAGTAGTGGTTAACATCGGATTTTTGTGATTTTTAACAATATCAAGTCCGGCGCATGACGCCACTTCAATAATAGCTGTGTCTCCGTCATTTATGAGTCCGTAGTAGGTACGCATTGTCTCCATGTACGGTCCTTTAACTTTTACGTAATGTTTCTCTCCGTTTAGGGCACTTAGAAAACTGTCGACTGTCCCTTCTCCGCTGTCTGCGACATAAATAGATTTACATTTACAGTCAGGTATGATTTTTAGGGCTGCTTTGGTCAAAGTGTCGCACACTTGTTGTGAACTTAAAGTACCTTTGAAGGAGTCGGGCATAAATAAAAATCTGTTCATTTTATTTTTTGCACTCATGATTCAAAAATGCGTTTTATCCTCTTAATAAAGAGACAAAACCAAAACAGCAATTAGCTGAGAAAATAAATAATAATGATCTAAAAATGATGTAAGGGTTAATCGCTTTAATATACATTTCTAGAAATACTCTTTATATAAGAAAAAAACAAAAAGCTTTTCTTCAGATAAAAATAAACAAATATACGATTGCTTATTAATCGGTGTTTTAGATAGGATGACTTTTAACTTCCTTTTATACGTTCTCTCTTAAATAACTATTTTAGGATATAGAAAATTTTTAATTAAGACTAAGTGATAGAAACTTATCAATAGCGGAATTGACGTCCTCCCCAGTCTAAAGACCGAAGATCCTAGCGCTAAACAAACAATACTGCTATTG
>NZ_GL831044.1 GCF_000188195.1 Succinatimonas hippei YIT 12066 | reverse complement strand
GGATGCCGCGAGGCATTGGATGAAAGAAGCTGAAAGCAAATTCCCGAACTGACGAACAGGAACTGTCTCAGGCATGATCAATGAGGTAAATCTGCGAAAGAAGATGAAGCCCGATACCTGTACGCGAGTTGATGGTGTAAAGACAGCAGTTGCATGGGAAGAAAGAAAATATGCTTACCCAAGGAGGTCTGACGGGTGGCAGAGCCATAGTAACAACGAACTGTCAGAAGTCAGCAGAGGTCATAGTAGCCATGGAGTAGTGGTGAAGGACCGAACCGAAAGGCCTTGAAAACCGACACAACTTCCGATATTGAAGCGGAGTAGAAAACACAGGAAACCTGACGACGGGAAGGTGAGATGCGCAATCATGCTTGACCGACAGGCAGGAGCTCAAGATATCGGAAGATAAAGGAAGTGAGTAAAAGGAAGATTGATGGTAACTTTAGAAAGCGTACTAGAATACCACAACATGAGGACTGCGATGACGCAAGTCATTAAGAACCGAGGCGCGGCAGGCTTTGACGGAATACCCGTAAGTGAGCTTGAGCAATGGTTCAGGGAGCATCCTCATCAACTTTCTAAAGCCGTCACGAGCGGCACTTATAAGCCGCAGCCGATTAAAAGAGTGTACAT
>NZ_GL831043.1:7536-40099 GCF_000188195.1 Succinatimonas hippei YIT 12066 | reverse complement strand
TCCGGTGAGGATGTCAACTGTACTAAAAGTAGTTATCCTACTAATCTGCAGGCATCAATAAGTTTCACTAACTTGGTTAACGTTATATGAGAATGCAGTAAATTTGAAACAAAAAACTCTACTCTGACGATAACAACTAATTCTTAATTTCAGCTCTTGTTTAAGAAATTTAGAAAAATTAACTTTTTCCTTCCTAATATTCTCTTGAGCTTTTTTATTCTGCTTTTTAAGAAAAATATAGCAAATAGCTTAAAATACGCTGTCGGATTGTTGGTAAGTCTGTTGCTTTCTTTCCAAAAATCTTTAATAAAAATATTTGGTAAAATCACTATAAAAACTATACTGTTGAAAAACAGGCTTTTTTCAACACAAAAAGATAAGACCTAAAACGATTTTTCCAAAGATTTAATCTTAAGTAAGATCTTAAAATAAAAGAAATTTTTTAAGATCCCACAAATTTTCGTTTACTAATAACAAAAATAATAAAGAAATATATAAAAAGATTAATTTATTAAATAATTATTATGGATAGCACTTATATTTCAGAACAAAGAATATTTGATGTAATTGTTGTTGGTGCCGGACATGCGGGGATTGAAGCAGCCGGTGCTTCTGCAAGAATGGGATGTAAAACCCTACTTTTAACTCACAATATTGAGACTATCGGTGAAATGTCCTGTAATCCGGCTTTTGGCGGAATCGGTAAAGGACATCTTTTACGTGAAATTGATGCGATGGGCGGTATCTGTCCTAAAGCAATCGATCGTGCAGGAATACAATTTCGTACTTTAAATTCATCAAAAGGACCTGCAGTAAGAGCAACACGTGCTCAAACAGATCGTCATTTATACAAAGAAGTTATAAGAAAAACTCTTACTGATTATCCGAATTTAACAATCTTTCAACAGCCTTGTACGAAACTTATTTTTGACGGTGAAACATTAAGCGGTGTTGATACTGCTGCTGGGATCCAATTTAGAGCAAATGCCGTTGTTATTTGCTCAGGTACTTTTTTAAACGGCTTAATTCATATCGGTTTAAATCACTATCAGGGAGGAAGAGCCGGAGATCCTGCGTCTATAGGTCTTGCTGAAAATTTAAAAGAGTTAGGTCTTAAAGTAGGAAGATTAAAAACCGGAACACCTGCACGCATCGTTTCTTCATCTATCGATTATTCGAAAATGCAAAAACAGGATCCTGAATATCCACAGCCTGTTTTTTCATTTATGGATGAAGCAGATGTACATCCTACCCAAGTTCCTTGTTATATAACAAGAACTAATGAAGTAACTCACGAAATCATTCGTTCTGGACTTGATAGAAGTCCTCTTTATTCAGGGGTTATTCATAGCGTAGGACCGCGTTACTGTCCGTCAATCGAAGATAAAGTCGTACGTTATCCTAATCGTACTTCACATCAAATCTTTATTGAACCTGAAGGATTAACCTCACCTTTAGTTTATCCTAACGGAATATCTACTTCATTGCCTTATGATATTCAGGAAAAGTTCATACATTCAATTGAAGGATTGGAAAATGCCGTTATCGCAAGACCGGGGTATGCAATTGAATATGATTTTTATGATCCTCGCGAATTATCCGTATCTATGCAGTCTAAAAAAATAAAAGGACTGTTTCTTGCAGGACAGATTAACGGTACTACAGGATACGAGGAAGCCGCTGCGCAAGGACTTTTAGCGGGAATAAACGCTGCTTTATTCATTAAAGGGAAGAAGCCTTGGTTCCCGTCACGCAATCAAGCTTATATCGGTGTGATGATGGATGATCTTTGTACCTTAGGTACAAAAGAGCCTTATCGCATGTTCACGTCTCGAGCCGAATATCGTTTGATGCTCCGTGAAGATAATGCTGATTTGCGTTTAACTCCTGTAGCTTATGATTTAGGTCTCATAGACGGTGAACGCTACAGTGCTTTTGAAAAGAAAGTTAATGAAATTGAAAAAGAAAAAACACGATTAAAATCCACCTTGATAAAACCTTCATCAGAAGAAGCAAAAGAGCTTTCTAAAGTTTTAAAGACTCCTTTGTCAAAAGAACAGAAATTAGAGGAAATTTTGCGTCGTCCGGAGGCAAATCTTGATAATCTGCTTAAAGCATGTAAGCTTGATCCTATAGTTTCAACAGAGCAGGCTCGCGAACAGGTAGAAATCCAGATCCGCTATCAAGGCTATTTAGAGCATGAAATGGAAGAAATCAAAAAGCGTGAGCAGAACGAGAAAACTTTACTTCCGCTGAATTTTGATTATAAGAATATCAGTGCTTTATCAAACGAAGTTGCTCAAAAACTTAATGAGTACAAGCCTGAAACTTTAGGTATGGCTTCACGTATTTCAGGTGTAACTCCTGCGGCAATTTCAATTTTGATGGTTCATCTTAAGAAATTAAATTTAATCGGTAAAAATTAAAGGCACGGCATGAGTTTTAATAAACATACAGCTTTACCTCAGGCTGATTATCTTTGTAAAAAAATAAAGGAACTTTTGTTTAAGACTGCGGTTGTTTTTGATGACGAAAAAGTACAAAAACTTGCAGAACTGGTAATTTTGCTATGTAAATGGAATAAAGCACTAAATTTAACATCAATAAAAGATCCTGATGATATGGTAGTGCTTCATATTTTAGACAGTGCTGTCATTTCACCGCTTTTGACCGGAAAAAATATTGCTGATGTCGGTACCGGAGCCGGTTTCCCGGGATTGGTGTTGGCCATACTAAATCCTGACAAACATTTTACTTTAATTGATTCTGTGGCTAAAAAATTATCGTTTGTTAAAAGTGCTTCAGTTCAGCTTAAGCTTGAAAATGTCACGTTAATTAATGATCGCTGTGAAAATATAAAGCCTCTTGTTCCTTTTGACTGTATAGTCAGCAGAGCTTTTGCTCCGTTGGGTCGTATGGTTGAATGGTGCATACACCTTCTTGATGATAAAGGGATATTTATTGCAATGAAGGCAAATCTTGAAGATAGTGAGATAAAAGAAATCCCGCTCTTTGTTAAAATAAAGAAAATTGAAGAATTAAATGTCCCGACTTTAAATGCAGAACGCAAAGCTGTTTTTATAGAGAAAGCAGAATAAGGATTTAATTATGTCAAAAATCATAGCCATCGCTAATCAAAAAGGCGGTGTCGGAAAGACAACTACATGTGTTAATTTGGCTGCATCCCTTGCTTCATTACAGAAAAGAGTCTTAGTGATTGATTCTGATCCGCAAGGAAATGCCACAATGGCGTCAGGAATTAATAAATTTGAACTTAAAAAGACAATTTGCCAAGTTTTAATAGACGGAATGGATATTCGTGATTGTCTTATTGAAGAGACTAACGGTGCCTTTCATTTAATTCCTGCCAATGAGGATTTAACTGCCGCAGAAGTAAAGCTTCTTGATTATTTGGCAAGAGAATTCAGATTAAAAAATGCTTTAAATGATATAAAAGATAATTACGATTATATTTTTATCGATTGTCCGCCTTCTCTTAATTTACTTACCGTTAATGCCATGTGCGCAGCCGACAGTATTCTGGTGCCGCTGCAGTGTGAGTATTTTGCTCTTGAAGGTTTGACTTTGCTTATCGACACTGTCGATCAATTAGCTCATGCAGTAAATCCCAAACTTAAAATAGAGGGAATTTTACGTACAATGTTTGATAATCGTAATCGTTTGTCAAGCGATGTTTCGGATGAGTTAAAGCGTAATTTTGATACTTTAGTTTATGAAACTATTATTCCGCGAAATGTAAGACTTGCAGAAGCTCCAAGTTTTGGAAAGCCTGCAATGTATTACGATAAATCATCGATGGGATCAAAGGCTTATATGGCATTAGCTCATGAGATGTTGCAAAAAGACGGAAAATAAAGAGGAATTTTGAAGTGGCAGGTTTAGGCAGAGGTTTAAACGCGTTACTTAGCGAAAGTAAAGCCCGCGCACAACGTGAAGAAAATATTTTATTATCACAGCAGCGTGAGTTTAAGACTGAACTTAAAAATACTGTGTTGAATTTAAAGCTTGATTGTTTAATTCCGTCGCCTTATCAGCCGCGTCAGAATTTTGATAGTGAAGCTTTAAATGAACTTGCTTTATCAATAAAGGAGCACGGTCTTTTAGAGCCGTTACTGGTTAAATCCAAAGATGACGGCAAGTATGAAATAATCTGTGGAGAAAGACGTTACCGGGCTGCAAAAATTGCCGGTCTTTCTGAAGTTCCTTGTCTGGTTCGTGACGTTCTTGAAAAAAATGCTTATGCGATAGCGTTAATTGAGAACATTCAAAGAAAAGATTTAAATCCATTGGAGCAAGCTTCGGCTTTGCTGCAGATGATGAAAGAATGTTCATTAACGCAAGAGGATCTTGCTAAAACTTTAGGCAAATCAAGAAGCAGCGTTACTAACATTTTGCGTCTGAATCAGTTAAATGAAAATGTAAAAAAGTTTCTGCTTGACGGCAGTATTGAAATGGGACATGCAAAAGCCATTTTGAGTCTTGATAGTGAACTTCAGGAAAAAGCTGCCAAAATAGTGGTATCGAAAGGATTAAACGTAAGACAAACGGAAGCTTTTATAAAAGAGCTTAAAGATGAGTCTGATAAGGATTTAGGATCATCAAAAGCTAAGTTTGAAAAAAGTGCAATGTATAAGGATTGGGAAAAAGCTTTAAATTCAAGTTTGCATGGTGCTTTAGTAAAATTTACTCCGCAAAGTAATGAAAAAGGAAAAGTGGTTTTATCTTATAAAAGCAAAGAACAGCTCGAGGCAATAATTAAGCTTTTTGGTGTTTAGTTTTGTTAATTTCTAATAACAGCAAAGTAAAAAAGAGTCCAAGTTTTTATCATTTTTTAAAGAACGAGGCTCTTTTTTATCTATTAATAATTGTTATTCAAGCACTATTTTGGTGCTTTGTTTCTTATGTAGTTGATAAAAAAATATCAATTTTTTTCATTTCATCCGTTGCCGGAAGCACAGTTTTTTTATTTCCTACTTTTGTTTATTTTGCTTTAGGGTATAAGAGAAAAGATTCTCAATTATCTGCAGGTCTTGTGATTTATGATTCTATAAAATCTTTATTTTTTAAATACTTATTTTTTATAGTTCTTGTCTGTTTGTGTTTTAAGTTTTTAGAAATTGACGGTTTAGTCTTTTTTATTTCTTTAATTTTTAGTGCGATTTTTTGCTATATAAAACGTTTTTTTGCGATCTGGATTTAGAGATTAAACATTTGTCTTTGTTTTGACTTAAAAAAAATACGGTCATATATTATGATTCCATAACTGGCGTAAGCTTAGCGCTATAGCTTTTGTGTAAAAGATTATAAATATTAATATGTTATCTTTTAACAAAGGCGTTTGAAAATAAAAATTAAGCGAAATTAGATTTAAATTTTTTATATTTGATTTCGTTTGGTTTTTAGTTGGAACAAGACTAAGTCTAAATCAGTGCCGAACAATGATTATTATTTTTTGATCTTTTTTGGTGATTAAAAATTTCGGTACCGGTTAACGCTCGATGATAAAAAAGGTTTTGTAATTTATGTCAGAGCATAATTCTCAAGAATATATAGGTCACCATCTTCATTTTTTGCAGATGGATATGCGCGACGGATCTATTGTCGATAGCGTAAAACCCGTAAATCAGCAGGAGTTTCAATTCTGTTTGGATAACGGCGGTTCTGAAAATCAATGTTTAACTCAGGTTCAGACTGAAAAGTGCAGTTTTACAGATTTAGGTTCAGGTCAATGTTTTGCCCAGCTTGAATCTTCAGCATCAAAGCCTTTAATTAACCCTTATACGGTAAATATTGACTCTTTAGGTTTAACGGTTATTTTAGGAATCGTTTTTTTACTTCTGTTCAGATATGCGGCTAAAAAGACTTCATCCGGTGTACCTACAAAACTTCAATGCTTCATTGAAATGATCTTTGAATTTGTTCAAGATACGGTTGTTTCAATTTTTAAACGCAAAAGCAAGTTAATCGCTCCTTTAGCATTAACGGTATTCATGTGGGTATTTTTAATGAACCTCATGGATTTACTGCCTATTGATTTGATCCCCGGCCTTGCTACCGCTATCGGCGTGCCTTACTTTAGGCTGGTCCCGTCAGCTGATGTCAATATCACATTATCAATGGCCTGCGGTGTTTTCCTTTTAATATTTTATTTCTCATTCACCAATATCGGAGTTAAAGGATTCATCAAGAGCTACACATTGCATCCTTTTAATCACTGGGTATTTGCTCCGATAAATCTTATTTTGGAAGGTGTTTCCTTATTATCAAAACCTATTTCTTTAGGTTTGCGACTTTTCGGAAACATGTATGCCGGCGAAATGATTTTTATTCTTATCGCTTTACTTCCTCTTTGGTGGATCCAATGGGTACTTAATGTGCCTTGGGCATTGTTCCACATTTTAATTGTTACGTTGCAGGCTTTTATTTTTATGGTTTTGACCATTGTCTATCTGTCAATGGCAAGTGAAGAAGATTAACTTTTATTTAAAAAAAAAGGAGAGAAAAGATGGACCCGATGTTTTTTATAGCTGCGGGAATCATGATGGGCTTGGCTGCTATCGGTGCTGCTATCGGTATCGGTGTTTTAGGTGGCAAATTCCTTGAAGGTTCAGCACGTCAGCCCGATTTACTGCCTTTGTTGCGTACTCAGTTCTTCATCGTTATGGGCTTGGTTGACGCTATCCCGATGATTGCTGTCGGCTTAGGTTTGTACATCATGTTTGCTGTGGCCTAACTTGGTCTTTAAAACAGCAGGGAGCTTTCCACCTTGGAAATTAATGCTACATTTTTAGGTCAAGCCGTTGCTTTTGTTATCTTTGTCGCTGCATGCATGAAATGGGTGTGGCCGCCGCTTATGAGCGCTCTTGAGAAGAGACAAAAACAAATAGCCGATGGTCTTGCCTCTGCTGAAAAAGCACAAAAGAGTTTGGAACTGGCTAAGAGCAATGCTGCCGATACTATTCGTGAGGCAAAAGCTGAAGCTCAGAGAATCATCGATGAAGCTAACAAACAGCGTTCTGCGATTTTAGATAAAGCTGTTGAGGAAGCCACCGAGGAAAAACGTCGCATCCTTGAAAATGCTAAAAATGAAATTGAAGCTCAAAAGGATAAAGTAAAAGAAGAGCTGCGCTCTGAAGTTGCTGATTTAGCGATTGCCGGTGCCGAGAAGATTTTGAGTCAAAAGGTTGATGCTAAGACTGATAAAGTTTTAGTTCAAAAGATTTTAGAATCTTTATAAATTGAGGTAATCACATTGGCTGAAAACCTAACTGTCGCAAGGCCTTATGCACAAGCGGCTTTTGAAGTGGCTTTAAAGCAACAAGCTTTAGATAAATGGCAGCAAATGTTATATGCCATGTCTGTGGCTTGCTCGGATGCTGATTTTTTAAGTTCCTTAAAGAATGCTTCATCTTCAAGCGTTGCTTCAGAGCGCCTTCTTGAGGTTTTAAAAGATCTTCTTGATGAGTACGGTCAAAATTTCGTTAAGGCTCTTGGTGAGAAGTTTCGTTTTGACGTAATTCCTGAAATTTACAGTGAATTTGTCAAACTTCGCGAGATGCATGAAAAAGTTATGGAAATTTCCGTTGTTTCAGCACGTGAACTTGACGAGGCTTCACTTAATGCCATAAAGCAAAAAGTAACGGATAAATACGGCTGTTCCGTAATTTTAAAAACTAATTATTGACCCGAGCATCATGGGCGGAGCCGTTTTAAAAATAGGCGATGAGGTTATTGATGCTAGCGTGAAATCATACTTAAAAGGTATGGCTTCAGCACTCAAATAACGAAGGGGAACAAAATGCAATTAAACTCAACTGAAATTGCTGATCTTATTAAACAAAGGATTGAGCAGTTTAAGGTTGTTACCCAATCCTGCGATGAGGGTACTATCATTTCCGTTAGTGACGGTATTGTTCGTATCCACGGTCTTGCCAACGTCATGCAAGGTGAAATGCTGCAGTTTGGCGATGATTTGTACGGATTGGCTTTAAACTTAGAGCGCGATTCTGTTGGCGCTATTGTTTTAGGACCTTATACTCACCTTTCAGAAGGTATGAAAGTACGCGGAACCGGTCGAATTCTCTCCGTTCCGGTAGGTAAAGGTTTATTAGGTCGTGTTGTAAATACCTTAGGTGAACCAATCGACGGTAAAGGTCCGATTGTTAGCGATGATTTTTATCCGGTTGAAAAGATTGCTCCTGGAGTTATTGCTCGTCAAAGCGTATCCCAGCCGATTCAAACCGGTTATAAGGCTGTTGACTCAATGATTCCTATCGGACGCGGTCAGCGTGAGCTTATTATCGGTGACCGTCAGGTAGGTAAAACAGCTTTAGCCGTTGATACTATCATTAATCAGAAAAATTACGGTGTTCGCTGTATTTATGTCGCCATCGGTCAGAAAGCTTCAACTATCGCTTCAGTTGTAAGAAAACTTGAAGAACACGGTGCTCTTGATAACACTATTGTAGTTTCAGCATCAGCTTCCGACACTGCAGCTTTACAGTACATCGCCCCTTATGCCGGATGCGCAATGGGTGAGTATTTCCTAGATCAGGGTGAGGATGCTTTAGTTGTTTACGATGATTTGTCTAAGCACGCTGTAGCTTATCGTCAGATATCATTGTTACTTCGTCGTCCGCCTGGGCGTGAAGCATATCCCGGTGACGTTTTCTATCTGCATTCACGTTTGCTTGAGCGTGCTTGTCGCGTTAATGCCGAATATCTTGAAAAATTATCAGGCGGTAAAATCACCGGTAAAACCGGTTCGCTTACTGCGTTGCCGATTATTGAAACTCAAGCAGGTGACGTTTCAGCGTTCATTCCTACTAACGTTATTTCAATTACCGACGGTCAGATTTTCTTGACATCAAGTTTGTTTAACTCAGGTGTTCGTCCTGCTGTTGATCCTGGTATTTCAGTATCTCGTGTCGGCGGTGCTGCTCAGACTAAGATTATGAAAAAGCTATCAGGCGGTATTCGTACTGCTTTGGCTCAGTATCGTGAACTTGCGGCATTTGCTCAGTTTTCATCAGATCTTGATGAAGCAACCCGTAAGCAGCTTGACCACGGTAAGAAAGTTACAGAGTTGATGAAACAGCGTCAGTATGCTTCTTTAACCGTCGCCGAACAGGCTTTGGTTATTTTCGCGGCAGAGCGAGGATTCCTTGAGGATGTTGCAATTAATAAAATTTCAGCTTTCGAGGATGCGCTTTTGAATTTTGCTCGCGGTAAATATGCCGATTTATTAAAGTCAATTGACGCAAAGCCAGATTATAACGATGAAATAGTAAAGAGTTTGACTGATTTGATTACTGATTTCAAATCAACTCAGACTTACTAGGAGCTCTAAATGGCCGGAGCAAAGGAAATACGCACTAAGATAGCTTCTGTAAAAAGTACACAGAAGATAACTAGCGCTATGCAAATGGTTGCAGCCTCGAAAATGAGACGCGCACAAGATAAAATGTCTTCTTCGCGTCCTTATTCAATCGGCTTGTTTAATCTTATCGGACATGTGGCAGTAAGTTCTACGGAGTTCCACCATCCGTATCTTGAAGAGCGTCCTGTTAAAAATGTCGGCTATATTATTGTTTCTACGGATCGCGGTTTGTGCGGTGGCCTGAATATTAATCTTTTCCGTAAAGTTCTTTCTGATATGAAGGAAAAGGAAAGCAAAAATATCGGAGTTAAAGCTGTTCTTCTCGGAACTAAAGCAAGTTCGTTCTTCGTTAGATTCGGAGTTGACGTTATCGCTCAGCACAGCGGTTTCGGTGATGATCCTAAACCGGAAAAATTGGTAGGCGCGATTAAAGTTATGACCAGTGCTTACCTTAACGGTGAAGTAGATGCAGTTTATGTTGCGTTTAACGGTTTTAAAAACACCATGGTTCAGCTGCCGACCGTTAATCAATTGCTGCCGCTGCCGAAGACAGAAGATGCTGAAGTTGCAAAGCACCACTGGGACTATATTTACGAACCTAATCCTGCTGAAATTTTAAAAGTGGTTTTAGATCGTTATGTTCAACAGATGGTTTATCAGGCTGTGCTTGAAAATTTAGCATCAGAGCAGGCGGCCCGTATGGTGGCAATGAAAGCTGCAACTGACAACGCCGATTCATTAGTTAATGATTTACAGCTTGATTACAACAAAGCGCGTCAGGCAGGAATTACGATGGAACTTAATGACATCGTTTCCGGAGCTGCGGCGGTTTAAAGGTTTTTTAAGAGGAAAAAGGAAATGGCTGAAGTTGCTAAACAGCGCGCCGGAGATAAGGGTACGATTGTCCAGATTATCGGTGCCGTTGTAGACGTAGAGTTTCCGGAAACCAATATTCCTGAGATTCATGATGCCTTGGAAGTAAAAGGTGACGGTAAGAATCGTCCTGATCTGATTCTTGAAGTTCAGCAGCAGATTGGCGGCGGTCTGGTTCGTTGCATCGCAATGGGATCTTCTGACGGTTTAAGCCGCGGTTTAACTGCTGTTAATACCGGTGACGGCATTAAAGTTCCTGTCGGCAAGGAGACCCTCGGTCGAATTATGAACGTATTGGGTCAGCCTGTAGATGAAGCCGGCCCTATTAATGAGAAAGAGCGCTGGGTTATTCACCGTGAAGCTCCTACTTACGCTGAACAGTCATCAACTACTGAAGTTCTTGAAACCGGCATTAAAGTTATTGACTTAATTTGCCCGTTTGCCAAAGGCGGTAAAGTCGGCTTATTCGGCGGTGCTGGCGTAGGTAAGACCGTTAACATGATGGAGCTTATTAATAACATCGCTACCGCACACTCCGGTTTGTCGGTGTTTACAGGCGTAGGTGAACGTACTCGTGAAGGCAATGACTTCTATCATGAAATGCAAGAAGCTAAAGTTATTGATAAAGTATCAATGATTTACGGTCAGATGAATGAGCCTCCGGGGAACCGTTTGCGTGTGGCTTTAACCGGTTTGACTGTAGCTGAAAAATTCCGTGACGAAGGTCTTGATGTATTGTTGTTCATTGACAACATTTATCGTTATACCTTGGCAGGTACTGAGGTTTCAGCTTTGCTTGGTCGTATGCCGTCAGCCGTAGGTTATCAGCCTACTTTGGCTGAAGAAATGGGTGTGTTGCAAGAACGTATTGCTTCAACCAAGAAAGGATCTATTACTTCAGTTCAGGCTGTTTATGTTCCTGCTGACGACTTGACTGATCCTAGCCCTGCTACTACTTTTGCTCACTTGGACGCAACTATCGTTTTGTCACGTCAGATTGCTTCCTTGGGTATTTATCCTGCCGTTGATCCTCTTGATTCTACTTCACGTCAGCTTGATCCTTCCATTGTTGGTAAAGATCATTATGAAGTAGCCCGCGGTGTTCAGACAGTATTGCAGCGCTATAAAGAACTTAAAGATATTATTGCTATTTTGGGTATGGATGAGTTATCTGAAGAAGATAAACTTACCGTAGCTCGTGCACGTAAGATCGAAAGATTCTTGTCTCAGCCGTTCAGTGTTGCTGAAGTATTTACCGGAACTCCGGGCAAATATGTTTCCTTAAAGGATACTATTGCCGGATTTAAGGGCATTATTGCCGGTGATTACGATAATTTACCGGAGCAGGCTTTCTACATGGTAGGTTCTATTGACGAAGCTGTAGAAAAAGCCAAGAGCCTATAATCGGCGGAGGTTTGAATGGAAAATATTACTTTCCATCTTGATGTTGTCAGTGCTGTCGGAAGTTTGTATTCAGGCCGTGTAAGAACGATGCGTATTACCGGTTCTGAAGGTGAAATGGGCATTCGTCACGGTCATGCCCCGCTTTTGACAACTATTAAAGCCGGTATGGTTTTACTTACTACTGCTGAAGGTAAGGAAGATCAGTTTTATTTAGCAGGAGGGTTGCTTGAGGTTCAGCCTGACAGCGTTACCGTACTTGCTGATACAGCTTTAAGAGCTGATGATATTGATGAAGCTAAAGCTAAAGAAGCTATGCGTGAAGCTCAGGAAGCTATCAAGCATCAAAGCGGAGATAAAGACTATAATAAAGCTTTTGCTCAGCTTGCTGAAGCAATGGCTCAGCTTAAAGTTATTGAGTTATCTCGCAGTACTCGCCGTAAATGATAAAGTCGCGCCTTATGGCGCGATTTTTAACTGAATAATTCTTCTAAAAAAGAACTCTTTTTGTATAAAGCAAATTTTACCTGTCCGTTTTGCTGTTCGCTAAAGCACTCAAAACCAACAAAGCTTTTAATATTACCTGAACTGTATTCAACATATAAAACAGCATTTTTATTTAACAAGTTTCGCTCATTGATAAGCTCCATAGCTTTATTCAATAAATCGCTTTTATAAGGCGGATCTAAAAAAATCAAATCAAACTTATTATCAGTTTTGTTTAAAAAATTTAAAGCATCAAGATTTAATACTTGAATGTTTTTTGAGTTTAAAGTGTTAATTGTGTCTTTAAGGCTTAAATAATTGTCATAATCTTTTTCAATTAAGGTAACTGATTTTGCGCCGCGTGACAGAGCCTCGATACCTAATGCTCCTGATCCTGCAAACAGATCTAAAACATTAGCAGCTTGAACCTTATCGCTTAATAAATTAAAAATCGTTTCGCGTATTCTGTCAGGAGTAGGCCTTAATCCTTCAAGATCCAATACGTCAAGTTTCTTACCTTTATATATGCCGCCGATAATACGTATTTGATGGGAAGATAAAGACATTTTTTCGCTTTTTACCTATTTTTGATTTCTAAATGCTAAAATCGCAGTAATTTAGCTATTTTAACCTGTTTTTTTATAAAAATAGTTTTATTTGCGGTGGTATGAATATGGCATTTTTTTCGTTTTTTAAGAAAAAGAAAGATATAAAACAAGAAGATTCTGTTGAAAATAAAGTTGCTGAAATTAAGGAAAATACTGAAGAAGTTTCTGAATCAGACAGTGATGAAGAAAAACAAAAACTACAGAAAGAACAGCATGAAGAGGCGGTTTCAGCTTTAGAAAATGTCGGCGCAGGAGCTGCTGCTGCAGAATTTTTTGATGATACGGTAAGTGAAAAAGACTTAAAGCAGGAAATTGATAAAGATATAAAAAAAGAGAATACTCGTGCTGAAAGCTCTTTTGTCATATATCAGGAACTTGAGGCCGAAAAACAAATCATAGCTGATGACGAAAGTTTTAAAGCTGATGATAAAGAGTCTGAAGAAAAAAAAGATGTAAAAGATAAAGAAGAGATAAAAGAAGATAAAATTTCGACAGATGAATTGCAGGATGAGGCTAAAAAAGAAGATTTTTTACAAGAAGAAACCAATATTGAGACTGTAAATGAAGTTGCAAGTAAAGAATCAGAGATCAAAAATGATGAACAAAATGCTGCAGAAGAAAAAACAGAGCAAAAGCCTGCTGAAGAAAACAAAGTAATAAGTGAAAAAAGCGAAAAGCTGTCTTTTTTTGAAAGATTAAAACGTACCCGTGAGAATATATCGATGGGGTTAAGTTCTTTCATGAAGGGACGAAAAATTGATGAAGATCTTTATGAAGAGCTTGAAACAGCTTTGCTCACGGCAGATTTGGGGGTAGAAACAACCAATTTTGTGATTGAAAAACTGCGCGAAGAGTCAAAGCTGCGTGAATTGCATGATGCGGTTTTACTTAAGAAGAATTTAAAAGATATTTTGAAAAATATTTTAAAGCCGTGTGAAATCCCGCTTGAAGTTACAGGTAAGAAACCTTTTGTGATTTTGATGGTAGGAGTTAACGGTGCCGGAAAAACTACAACTATAGGTAAGCTGGCAAGAAAATATCAGGATTTAGGACTGAAAGTCATGCTTGCAGCAGGTGATACTTTCCGTGCCGCAGCTGTTGAACAGTTAAAAGAATGGGGAAACAGAGCCAATGTTCCGGTTATTGCTCAAGCAACAGGATCGGATAGTGCCTCAGTTCTTTTTGATGCAGTAAATGCAGCTAAAGCCAGAAATACTGACGTGCTTATTTGTGATACTGCAGGAAGATTGCAAAATAAAGACAATCTTATGGAAGAGCTGAAAAAAATTGTGCGCGTAATGAAGAAAATTGATGAAGAAGTACCGCATGAAGTGTTATTGGTGTTAGATGCTACAACCGGTCAGAATGCAGTTTCACAGGCAACTTTATTCGGCAAAGCAGTTCCTATTACCGGTATTTGCCTTACCAAGCTTGACGGAACGGCAAAAGGCGGTGTGATTTTCACTTTAGCCGATAAATTCAAGCTTCCGATTCGTTACGTAGGCATCGGTGAAAAAGCCGAAGATTTAAGACCCTTTAAAGCAGATATTTTTGTAGACGCTTTATTTAAAGATGAAGAGTGATCTTTGTCTGTCGGCGTCTTAAATAAGGCGCCGTAATTTTGATGATTGGATTAAAAATAATGATAAAGCGTTTTGTTGTTATTGCTTTAATTGTAGAAGTACTACCTGTTGCAGCTGATGAAATAATTACAGCCGATACTATTGTAATTAGTGCTAATCGTGACAAGCAAAATATTATTGATGCAAATGAAAGCATCAGTGTTGTAAGTCAAGATGAGGTTTTACTTCAGGGAGCTGACACTGTTGCCGATGCTTTACAGGATGCTCCTTCTGTTTTGTTGGTAAATGACGGAACTCCAGGATTAAAAAGAGTATCAATACGCGGAGAAAGTGCATATAGAACTCTTGTAATGGTAGACGGGCAAAGAATAACCGATCAAAAAACAAAATCAGGAGCTCCGCTTTTAATTAATCCTTTTTTCATCGATCAAATTGAAGTAGTAAAAGGACCTGCAGCCGTATTGTACGGATCTGACGCTATGGGCGGAGCCGTTAACGTTATTACCAAAAAGCCGTCTGAAGATAAACTTAGCACCCAGGTCGGTTTGCTGTATAACGGCTCTGATAATGCTTTTTCCGAGTATTTAAATTTATCAGGAACAATTGAAAATTTCAGTTATGCATTAGGTCTTGTTAATACTGACGCCCAAGATTTATATATTTCAGATAGAGAAAAGATTGATAACACATCTTATAGAAATAAGGGAGTAAATGCTTATCTTGCCTGGCAGGCAACTGATGATTTAAAGTTTGAGTACAAATCTGAATATTTTGATGTTGATGCACATACGGCAAGTTCTACCGGTATTCCAGGGTACGCTGAGTTTAGAGCACATATTCCCAAATGGCGCCGCGTCAAGCACTCACTAGGCTTTGAGCTTACTGAGCTTAATGATTATGTTTCTTCATTAAAAGCGTCTGTTTTCATGCAGCAAAATGATAAGGAATTTAATTCTTCGGTAACAAGACAAGGACCTTTTGTGTCTGTTTTAAATGAAGAAGACAGCTATGGGGCTAATCTTCAGGCTCAATTTACGTTAGGTAAATATTTTTCATTAATCACAGGTTATGATGGTGAACGCTCTCAATTAAAATCAAATAGCTTTGTTGGACTGGGAACAAAAAACATCAATCTTCATGATCGTGATTTTTCTCAAATCACCCACGGCTTGTATGTGCTTTTATCAACCAAATTTAATGAAAAATTTACGCTTAACACGGCTGTAAGATATAACAAGGTTGATACCGAAGCAGGTTCTTCTTTCATTAATGGTATTAAGATTCACGGCTTTGCCGATGAGGTAAATGAAAAGGCGGTATTAAGTGCAGGACTTGTGTATAAGCCTTTAGCAAATGTCTCATGGAGATTAAATTGGTCGCAGGGATATCGTGTTCCTAATATACAGGAAATGTATCTTTATACGTTTACCGGTGAACTGCAAGTCGGTAATCCTAGTTTAAAGCCTGAAACTTCCGATAACTATGAGATCGGTTTTAAATATGAAGGAGATCTAATAACTTCTGATTTTACGGTATTTTATTCTGACGCTGATGACTATATCGAAACAGTTGAAAGAGACGATCTTTTTCCTGGTATGAACATACCGTTTAGAACGTTTACTTATAACAATATTGCTTCGGCAAAAACTTATGGAGCTGATTGGTCGTTACAACTTAATTTTGACAGTTTCGAACCGTATTTGGATATTTCATTTATTAAAAGAAAATACGATACCGGAAGTATTGAAACCTATAATACAGGTATTCCTGCTGTAAAAGGTCGTACCGGAATAAAATATTATCCTGAGTGTAATTACGGATACTTAACTTTGGATTTTTATGCACGTTTTGCCTCGCGGGTAAAGCAGGATAACGCTGGTGGCATAAGTTATTTTGCAGATGATGAGTACGGCGGCTGGACTACTTTAAATTTAGGAGCTGAATACTTATTCGGTGATAATGAAGAATACCGAATTTACGGTGCATTGGCAAATATTCTGGATAAAAACTATCAAACATCAAGTCTTATCCATGAACCGGGACGTTTTATTATGGCGGGCGTAAGCGCGTCTTTTTAATGCAGCTCATATTTAAGCGGTACGTTAAGATTAAAATCAAGAGGATGGCGTGCTGACAGACTTGCAATTTTAGCGGCAAGCTTTAATGCAGCCTCATCGAGGATCTTGTGTCCGCTTGATTTACTGATTTTATAAGAAGCAATTTTTCCCTGTTTTATGGAAAATGAAATTACTGCAGTTCCTTCAAGATTACGTCTTATAGCAAGTTTAGGGTAAGTAAGAGATGCCTGCAGTCTGCTGTAAATAAGATTGGCAAATTGGTTTTGCTGCTGTTTTAAATCAGGCAAAGCCTGTCTTGATGCACTGTTTTTTGTAATAGTAGCTGTGGAGTTTAATCTTTTATTTTGATTACCTCTAGGTAAGTTTTTTTTAGGTGAGCTTTGAGAGCTTGTAGCTTTTGCTGTTTTATTTTTAGCAGTAACAGGTTTAGATTTATTGGGTAATTCTGGCAGAGCGTCTGGTGTTTTTTCAGATTGTTTTATAACCTGTTGAGAAGTATTTAATACTTCTTTTTCTTTTATTTCAATTTTGTTTTCATAATTTTCAACCGCAGCAGATGCAATAATGTCAGATGCTTTGGCGGAGTCTTGTTTAATTAACGGTGCTTCTTTTTGTAAAGTAAAAGTTATTTCCGTATATTCAGCAGATATTTTTTTAGGTGAATAAAAATAAGGCAGTACAAAATAAAAAACAATAAGAGAGAAAAGCAGACCTATGTAGGCACAAGTTCTGCTTAATAAATCTGTCTTATCCATTATTTTGCATCTCTTTTCAATGCTTTTACTAAAAGCTTTCCTGAAGTATAGGTGCGTGCTAAATCAGACACGTCGATAAAACTTTGGGCTGGAGAATCTGGATCCAAATATAAAGTTATGCTTTGCGGTTTTTCTTGTTCTATGACTTTTTGTAACTCATCTATGGTTAATTTTTTTTGATCTATGAAAAATGCACCCGTTGAATCAATTTTTACTGAAAAACTATTTGATGCCGCATCATTTTCTTCAGCTGTTGTGGAAGTTGGAACATTAAGTTCAATTTCCGGCAGAGTAAAACTCATAGTCATAATAAAAAAAATAACCAGCATGAAAATAACATCAATAAGTGATGTTAAATCCACATGTAAATCATCGTCATCAAAATCCTGCATTTTCAGTTTGCCTTGATAGTAAGGTAATGGTTGTTTTTATGTACCTTAAATTAGTGAGAATATAGTAATGAACCATAAGAGCGGGAATAGCAAGAGTAAGTCCCATTACCGTGGTGATTAAAGCCTGCCAGATCCCGCTTGCAAGCAGTGCGGAATTGTGAGTGCTGTTGTCAGCAAGGGTTGAAAATACTTCAATCATGCCGAGAACCGTACCGAGTAATCCAAGAAGCGGACCAACTGCAGCGCACAGCTTTAAAAAATATAAAGAGCTAAATAGTCCTTTCATTTTGGTTTGCATTAAAGAATTTATATAAGAATTATCATCGGCACCGGAGTTTTTAAGTACCAAAAGGGAGATTTCCTTTATAATTCCGCTGCGATTAACGGCTTGTTTTTTTAGCATTACGCTTAAAACCGTACCGCGGATTACGGTAAATACAGCCGCAAAGCCTAAAATCAATAATGCGACGCCGCAATAACCGATTTTTTCGTATAAATCAAACATTTTGAAATAACTCACCTTACTTTGTCGCAAAGGTTAACAAAATACCTTACATAGAGTAACATTCTTTAAAAATAGATAAATAGGAGAAAGTCAATGATAAGTCAGGCAATGGTTGAGCTTTCCCGTTGGCAGTTTGCCGCTACTTCTTTGTATCATTTTATATTCGTTCCTTTAACTTTAGGCATTTCTTGGCTTATTTTCATCATGGAACTGATGTATGTCAGAACCGGTGACGTTTTATACCGTGATATGACCAAGTTTTGGGGAAAGCTTTTCGGCATTAATTTTGCCATAGGTGTTGCTACCGGAATTACCTTAGAGTTTGAATTCGGTACTAATTGGTCTAATTATTCCCATTATGTCGGAGATATTTTCGGAGCGCCGCTTGCTATTGAAGGGCTTTTGGCATTTTTCCTTGAATCTACCTTTATCGGTTTATTTTTTACCGGATGGAACCGTTTTTCAAAGAAAGCACATTTGGCAATTACTTTTTTAACCGCTTTAGGATCAAATCTTTCCGCGATGTGGATTTTGATTGCCAACGGTTGGATGCAGTATCCGGAGTTTGCTGTTTTTTCGCCTGAAAAGATGCGCATGGAAATGGTTGATTTCTTCGGTTTGGTATTTTCTCCGGTAGCACAGGTAAAGTTTGCTCATACCGTATGTGCAGGATATGTGACGGCTTCGATGTTTGTTATCGGTGTAAGTGCATTCATGCTGCTTAAAAAGCGCCATATCGATTTTGCCAAAAGATCGATGACGGTAGCTTTGGCGTTCGGATTTTGTGCCATGGCAGGTTCTGCATTGACTGGAGATTTGTCGGCAGTTGGTGTTACCAATCATCAACCTGCCAAACTTGCGGCGATGGAAGCAGAGTATGAAACGCAGGAAGCTCCGGCATCGTGGTCGGTATTTGCCATACCTAATGAAGAAAAAATGGAAAATACTTTTGCGATTAAAGTTCCTTGGCTGTTAGGAATAATTGCGACCCATTCTCTTGATAAGGAAGTGATAGGTTTACGCGATATTGTGGCGCAAAACGAAGAAAGAATTAAAAACGGAGCTATAGCCCATCAGTTATTAACTAAATTGCGTCAGGGAAATAACGATCCGTCAGTTTATGAAGCCTTTAAACAGCATGAAAATGATTTAGGTTACGGTTTGCTTTTAGTTGAACATGCAGCTGATCCTTTAAACCCCACAGAGGCTGAAATTAAGACTGCAGCAAGGAACAGTGTTCCTTCAGTATGGATTTCCTATTTCTCATTTCGTTTAATGTTAGGCCTGTTAGGCGTTGCGGGGATCCTGGTCTTGGGTACTGCTTTCTTTTTATGGTATAAGCGGGATTTGGAGAACCGCACACTTTTCCTTAAATGTTTATTGTGGGCAATACCGGTACCGTTTCTTGCATGTGAGTTCGGTTGGATCTTGGCGGAATTGGGGCGTCAGCCGTGGGCTATTCAAGGAATTTTGCCGACGTTTATGGCCACTTCATCATTATCAGTTGTTGATGTAGCCTTATCTCTTATTTGCTTTATCGCAATTTATACCGTGTTTTTAATCATCGAAATGTATTTAATGATTAAGGCAATAAAGAAAGGTCCGCTTGAAACCTCCGCACTTGAAAGTGCTTTTGCGGGAGGAAAATAAAATGTTGTTCGATTACACTACGCTGCAGGTTATTTGGTGGATTTTAATCGGAGTATTGCTTATAGGTTTTGCTTTGACTAACGGAATGGATATGGCTGTTTCTGCACTGCTTTTTCCTGTAGGTAAAAACAGTGCTGAGCGGAAGGTTCTTATAAGCACGATTGTTCCTCATTGGGACGGCAATCAGGTTTGGCTGATTACGGCAGGCGGAGCGATTTTTGCCGCATGGCCTGAAGTGTATGCCGCATCTTTTTCCGGATTGTACTGGGCAATGCTTTTGGTTTTGTTTGCTATCTGGTTAAGACCTCTTGCATTTGATTATCGTAATCACGGCGAAACTGAAATCTGGAAAAAACGTTGGGATATAGCATTGAGTGTCGGAAGTTTGATTCCGATGCTGATTTTTGGTGTGGCTTTCGGAAATCTGCTGCAGGGATTGCCCTTTTATGCTGATGAGAACATGCGTTGGCATTATGACGGATATTTTTTAAGCGCTCTTTTGCCTTTATTAAATCCTTTTGCTCTTTTGTGCGGAGTGATAAGCGTTTTGATGCTTATTACTCACGGATGCATGTGGATCATGTTAAGAGTTGACGAGTCTATAAGCCTTCGTGCCCGAAAAATTGCTGTAATAAGTGCGCTGTTGACTGTTGTTCTTTTTGTTGTCGCAGGACTTTGGTCTTATAACTTTAACGGTTATGTTTTAAATTCGCTAGCGCCTTCGGGAGCTTTTAATACTATTACCGGAAAATCCGTAAGTGTGGTTGAACACGGGCTGTTTTTGCATTATGTAAACTATCCGGTAACCGTTGTAGTTCCGGCTCTTGCAGGATTTGGCATGTTGTTTGCCGGGATCTTTGCTTTTAAAGGAAACGCAGTGAAGGGAATCATAGCTTCAAGTGTAGGGATAGCTTTTACGATCATTACGGCAGGTGCTGCGCTGTTTCCTTTTATTTTGCCGTCAAGCAAAGATGTAAATTCATCATTAACTATTTGGGATGCCACATCATCGCATTTTACTTTACAGGTTATGTTATATGCCGTGATTGTGTTTGTTCCCTTAGCGCTTGCATATACGATTTGGGCTTATTATCGCATGTGGGGAAAAGCCTCGGTTGATACTGTAAAGGAAGATCATTAAGGAGCAGAAATGATTTACTTATATTGGTTTTTCGGTTTAATCGGTGCAATCGGTTTTACCTGTGCGGTCACTTATTATGTAGATCTTGTTGAAAGGTTCAGAACACGATAAGGGAAAAGGCTTTGTTAAAAAGCTATGCGGCGCAGGTAAAAAAAGAGCTTTTGATCCAAAGTGCTTTAATTGCACTGGATGCTCTTTTATGCGCTGCTTTTTATGCTCTTATTGCCAATGCCGTCGGTAACTATCTGTTTTCTTTTGATTATGTAAAGCTTTGTTATTTGTTATCTATTGCTCTTGCAGTTGTTGCGGCGCGTTTTATTATAAAAACTCTTCTTTGCGCTTTAAAAAGCAAACTTCACTATAGGATAGAAGAAGCTGTAAGAAGGGATTTAATTGTAAGAATTTTTAATGAAAACCCTTTGAGCGTGCAATTAAAATCTTCTTTAAATACGTCGGTTATAAATGCAGTCTCAGATATTGTTCCTTATTTTACGGGTTATCTGCTTTCATTAAGGGCAGCGATAATCATTCCGGCTATTTTATGGGGGGCTATATTATCCGTAAGTCCTGTTTCTGCCGGAATTTTGCTGATAATTACTCCTCTTATTCCGCTTTTTATGATTTTTATTGGCAAAGGAACGCAGAAATTAAATGACAGACAATGGGCACAGATATCAAGATTAAATCAGCGTTTTCAAGAAGCGGTAAGTCAAATTAATATTTTAAAGCTATTTAATCTTGAAAAAAAAGAAGTTAAAAATATTAAATTTATGACCAGGCGTTGGCGTCTTGAGACGCTGAATATCTTAAAAGTAGCTTTTCTTTCTGCTTTGGCTTTAGAGTTCTTTTGTACTGTCGGTATAGCATTTTGTGCTATTACATTAGGTTTTTCCGTATATGAAAAAGGATTTGATTACAGATATGCTCTTTTTGTGCTTTTATGTGCTCCCGAGTATTTTTTACCGCTGCGTAATTTAGGCCAAAGTTATCATATAAAAATAAATGCTTTGGCAGCGGCAAAACAGCTTGCTTATTGGTTTGATGAAAATAATTCTTTAGAAAAAAACAGTAATAAGCCGTTACTTTTAAATGTGACGCAAGCTCCTTTTTCTTTTTCTCTCAATAAGGTTACGCTTGTGTATCTTGACGGTAGAGTCGGAGTCAATAATTTAAATTTAAAAATAAAAGCAGGTAAGACAACGGCATTAATCGGTGCATCAGGATCCGGTAAAAGTTCAGTCCTTAGGGCGTTGTGCGGATTTTTAAAGCCTCAGGACGGCAGCATTTTCATTAATGATGTAAGTTATGACACTTTTGATACTAAAGATCTTGTAAATCATATAGCGTATATCCCGCAGCAGCCTAAACTTTTTTATGGAACGCTTTTTGATAATTTTAGTATGGGGAGAAGCGATATTACTCATGAGCGGGTAATAGACGTATTAGTTAAGCTTAATATAAAAGATTTTATTAATAATTTTCCGGGCGGCTTTTGTTATATTTTAGGTGATGACGGCAAGAGAGTATCAGGCGGACAGGCTCGCATAATTTCACTTATAAGGGCATTGTTAACGGATAAGGATATTTTTCTTTTTGATGAGCCGACGTCAAGTCTTGATGAAGAGTTGGAGCTTAAGGTTTTAGACGGCTTTTTTAATAATTTCCCTAATAAGACTGTAGTAATTGCAGCACATCGGACTAATCTTATCAAGTATGCAGATGAGGTGATTGCAATTGACGGAAGATAAACTTACCTTAAAAAAGCTTTTATCCTTTGAAATAAAGGCAGTCATCTTAGGTGTGCTGATATCGGTTGCCGCAGCTCTGTCCTCTATTGCACTTATGGGAAGTGCTGCATGGTTTTTAAGTGCTATGGGAATTGCCGGTGCTTCCGGAATTTTAATCAATATTTTTATTCCTTCAGCGCTTATAAGAATGTTTGCTTTAAGCCGTACCGCTTTTAGATATTTAGAGCGCTTAGTAACACATAACGCTACTTTTAAAATAATTGCGGCATTAAGGTCATACTTGTTTGAGCGAATTTTGCAGATTAATTTTAAGGAAGCTTTAAATTTAAAAAAATCCGACTGTGAAAGACGTTTTAGGGAAAATACCATGCGTCTTGAATATGCTTTTTTAAAAGATGCTTTGCCTAAATTACTTGCACTTATTATTTGTACTGCAGCGATAGTTTTTATCGGTATTTTTGATTGTCTTTTAGCATTTTATTTATTTTGCTTAATTTTTATATGTGCTGTGTTGATCCCCTGGTTATTTACTTATTTTTTGCGCGATAAGACACTTTCTTTGTCTGCTGATTTAAGCGCATTAAATGACGGTGCGGTAAAAGTAGGAGAGGGATTAACGGATTTAATCTTAAATCATGCAGATAAAAAATTAAAAGCTGATTTATTAATGTTAAATAAAAGGATCTGTAAAGTAAGGGCGGTATTTACCTTAGTTGAAGATATGCTTTTAAGCATTACTTATTTAGCGTCTGCTGTTGCTTTGATCTTATCTTTATATCTTATCGCTCCTTATTATGCAGAAGGGAAAGTAAACGGTGCCTGTTATGTTCTTTTGGGGATCATTTCTTTTTCCATGTTTGAGGCGGTTTTTCCTTTAGCTTTGAGTTTTACGAAATTTGCCGAAGTAAGACATGCTTTTAATGAAATTAATGCACTGATTAATTTACCTAAAAATCAAAATGAACAAGGACAAGAATTTGATGAAAACTTGAAAAGAATTACTTTTAAGAATGTTTGTTTTTCTTATAGTAAAGAGATGCCGTTAATCATCAATCATTTTTCTGCATCCTTTGTTAATTGTAAAAATTATGCTTTGTGTGCAGAAGTGGGCAGCGGAAAAACAACACTTGTTTATTTAATGACATCTTTGCTTAAGGATTATGACGGAATAATTTTATTAAACGGAAAAGATTTAAAGAGTTTTTCCGAAAGCAGTATACGTAAATGTTTTAGTGTTGCACCGCAGAGTAATGATTTCTTTTCCGGTACAATCTTGGATTTGTTTAAGGAAGTAAATCCAGAAATAGATGAAAAAACGATTTTTAAATTGTTGGATGAAGTGGAGCTTACTGATTTTGTAAAAAGCTTACCTTTAGGCCTTAATCAGTTTTTAGGTAATAACGGGATCTCGGTTTCAGGCGGTCAGTCCCGTCGTTTGGTTTTAGCAAGAGCTTTGTGTCGTAATTGCGATTTCTTGATTTTAGATGAACCGGGCGAAGGTCTGGATATCCGTCAAGGGCAGAGAATTTTAAAGCGTATTTTATGTTCAAGAAAAGGGGTGATTTTAATCAGCCATAAAAGTACAGGATTAAATTTTTGTGATGAAATAATACGTATTTAGGAATACAATTTTAAGCACAGATCACAAAATGCTAAATTATAAAAGCGCCGGCGTTTCATTAAGATTATATGACAAAAGACAAAGAAGAACTTAACCCAAGCAATCTCCCTGCTCCGGTGGGAAATATAGATGCTTATGTTAAAGCTATCAATAAATTCCCAATGCTTGAAGAGGAAGATGAAAGGACTCTTGCTAAACGTTTGCGTGACTATGGAGATTTAGACGCGGCAAGAAAACTCGTTTTGTCACATTTGCGTCTTGTTGTCAGTATTGCCAGGGGCTATTTAGGCTACGGTTTGCCGATTTCCGATTTGATTCAGGAAGGCAATATCGGTTTGATGAAAGCCGTGAAGCATTTTGATCCTGATGTCGGCGGACGCCTTGCGGCTTTTGCCGTGCATTGGATTAAAGCTGAGATTCATGATTACGTTATAAAAAATTGGCGCGTGGTTAAAGTAGCCACCACCAAAGCTCAGCGTAAGCTCTTTTTTAAATTAAGGCAAAATAAACAGCGCTTAGGTTGGTTTTCAGATTCAGAGCGCAATAAGGTAGCAGACGATTTAGGCGTAAGTGCAGATGACGTTGCAGAAATGGAGACACGCCTTGCCGGACAGGATATTGGCTTTGATGCAGACAGTGACGATGATTCGGATAAAGGATCAAGTTTTTCTCCCAGTGCTTATCTTGAAGATGAAAATTCAAACTTTGCTAATACTTTTGAAAATATAGATTATGAGAATTATGAGCTGTCATCGCTAAGAAAAGCTCTTGATTCTTTAGATGAAAGATCACGATATATTGTTCAAAGACGCTGGCTTGATGAAAATAAGGCCACGTTGCAGGAGCTTTCTGAAAAACTTAATGTCTCAATTGAGCGTGTAAGACAAATTGAGAATCAAGCGTTAAAGAAGATAAAAAGCAATATTCTTGCCGATAAAAATATTATTGACGTGTAATTATTTGTAATCTATATGTTTTACTGTTATAAAAAAGGCAGCTTAACGTGAACGCTGCCTTTTATTATTTAAAGCATTAAATCAATTGATTAATCAAAACGGATCTGAACTTTTGCGGTCTCAGGAGACAATGCTGCCTGCATTGCTTCGTTGATCTCAGATGCCGGGAAGGATGCTGACAGCAACGGAAGCGGATTGACTAAGCCGCGCTCCAAAGCGTTGACGCACGGGCCGAACTCGTCATAGAAACGGAAGACGGAGTTCCACTTGATACCCTTAGTGGTGAAGGCGCCTAAATCCTTAGGCTCGTGACCTAAGCCGTACATGCCGACCTGAGAGAATACGCCTTCAGGACGAAGCATCTTCATAGCCTGGACAGCGGCAAATCCGTTGCCGGTAGCTTCGATAACGGTATCGAAAGCACCTTTATGTTCGCACCATTTCTCGATCTGCTCAGGATTTTCTTTTGAGTTGCAGACACAATCAGCGCCCATCTCAAGAGCAATTTCCAAAGGCTTGGAGCGGATATCAACTACGGTTACACGATCGGCACCGCAAGCTTTAGCTGCTGCAGCGCATAAGCATCCGATAGGACCTGCGCCCATAACCAACAGATTCTTGCCCATGATATCTCCGGCTTTATGTACGCCGTTGTAAGCGATACCCAAAGGCTCGGCAAAAGCACCGACTTCCGGTTTCATGTTCTTAACAACACGGCACTGTACTTCGTGAACGACGATTTCCTCGGCAAACAGACCCTGGGTGTGAGGGAATAATGCTGCAGAGCCTAAGTGCTGCATATTTTCACAGTAGGTATACATGTGATGTTCGCAATAGTAGCAGTGGAAGCAAGGACGGGCAGGGCGCATTACGACCATATCGCCTGCTTTAATTCCGGTGACAGCAGATCCGACTTCTTCAACAATACCGCAGCCTTCATGACCGATAACGATAGGCTCACGAACTACGATAGCGGTACCGATGCCGCCTTCGGTATAGTAGTGCTGATCGGAGCCGCAAATACCGGCAGCGAGCATCTTAACTTTGACCTCATGCGGATCTTTGATTTCCGGAGCCGGAATATCTTCGTAACGAATATCACCCTTTTTATGTAAGACACAAGCTTTCATGATAATTCCTGATAATGTTGGTTGATGTAAAAAAAATAATTTGCTGGATGTAATTTTACATAGAAAATGTGATTGTTTTCGTAATTTTTTTAAAATAACAAAAAATTGTAATATAGATCTAATTTCTGATTAGAATGCTGTTTGTAACTTGTAATACTAGTATGTTAGTTGATGTTGTCGTTCGGTAAAACTGGTATGTAAGAATAATAGCTGTTTTTGCTAATTCTTATGATAAAAAACTATCTTTTATGAAGTTAATATATAAAATTTTCGGCCATCTTGTATGTAAGATAACTAACTTTTTTTACCGTCGGCTTTTAGTGCTTCAAGCGATCTGTGACGGACTTTAGTTAATAATCCGCGTTTTTCAAATCGCTCGTATAAAGATTGGGCGATAAATACGCTGCGATGACAGCCGCCCGTGCAGCCGATGGCTACAGTTAAGTAACTTCTGTTGCTTTTTTCAATGTCGCCAAGCCAGCCGGTTAACATTTCATCAATTTGATTTATATAAAGATTAACTTGCGGGTATTTATCAAAAAATTTGACTACCTCTATATCAAGCCCGGTTTTACTGCGCAATGAAGGATCCCAAAAAGGATTGGGCAAGAATCTTGCATCAAAAATGAAATCCGCGTCTTTTGCAATTCCGTTTTTAAATCCGAAAGATTCAAATACTATGACCAGCTTCTTTTCAGGATGTCCGTTGATTAAAGTAGTGATTTGTGCCGCAAGATCGTGTATTGAAAGTGATGAAGTGTCAATGCGCAAATCTGCAAGTGACGCGATATCTTCAAGTATTGATCCCTCAAGTACGATTGCTTCATCAAGAGATAATTTACGTTTTGACAGCGGGTGCAGTCGTCTTGTTTCACTGTAACGCTTTATTAAAACGGACTCTTCCGCATCGACATAAATAAGGGTAGTTTTTATTTTTTTATTTTCCCGAAGTGTTTTATACATATCCTCAAAACTTTGGATATTGTCGGGCATGTTGCGGATATCAATGGAAACTGCAAGTTTAGGATAACGGTTTTTAGCTACGGCAACGAGTTCAGGAAGAAATATAACCGGTAAATTGTCAATGCAGTAATAGCCTAAATCTTCAAGAACCCTTAAAGCAACGGTTTTTCCCGATCCGGAACGGCCTGAAATGATTACAAGATCAATATCGATATTTCCCGTCATAAAAAATCCTTTTAATCTTGAGTGTGCTGCAGAAGCTTTCCTAATTGCTGATCAATCTTTTTTAATAAAGCATAAATTGTATCCGGTTCATTTTTTGCTCTACGTAATGAAACACACAATTCTTTATTTTCAAAAATTTCGCAAAGATTTTTTAAAAAGATTTCGGCCTCTTTAGGATCGTCTTTCTGACTGAAAAAGAAGGTATAAACTATATCGGCATCTTCTAAATCGGTATCGATGTCATTAAAGAAGACTTTGTTTTGCAGAATACTCAGAATTCCGAAAGTCTTTTCAATTTTACGCATTTGAATATGAGGAATGGCAACTCCGTTATCCAAAGCCGTGGATCCGCACTTTTCCCGATCGTTTAACAGCATATTGATATCAACGGTATGCGTTTTAATAATGAACGCAGCCTGATCCGCCACATCTTCAAACAAACGCTTTTTACTAAAGCAGCTTAAAGGCGATAAAATCAAAGTATCGGGAAGATATTCAAAAGAGTCCAACATAATTATTTACGTTAATTAAAATTTTTGCTTCATTGTATAGTGCTACGGCGGGAAAAATAAAGCCCCGCATCTGCAGGGCCGTGAATTAATTAGTCGTTTTTAACTTTTTCTTTATATTTAACAATCTGTCTGTCAACTTTATCAATTAATGCATCAACTGCCGAGTACATGCTTTCATCAGTAGCTTCTGCATGAATATTTCCGCCGTTTACGGCGATATCTGCTTTGGCTATTTGATCAAGTTTATTAACAGCCAAAGTCACAGTTATGCTGTTAATTAAATCTGCTTTACGCTCCAGCTTTTTGAATTTGTCGATAACAAAATCATTTAAAGCTTCAGTAATCTTAATTCCGACGCCTTGGATGTTTATTTGCATATTTATCTTCCTTAATCCAATCTTGGTGTTGGATAACTATATGAACACTTTATTATGTTCACACTTTTATAATAGAGCTTTTACAAAAAATTAATAAACAGATGATCAAAATTAGTCAATTGCAAATTGATTTTTGCAAGATAGAGCACGTTTTTGGAAAATCTTAGACTTGATTTTAGAGGACTTTAAGGTAGAAAAGCGGTCTTAATTGCAAGTTAAAACCGCTATAAAGAATTAGAGAGTAAAACTCTCTCCAAGATATACGTTTTTTACTTTTTCGTTGGCAAGGATCTCGTCTGCCGTACCTTTGGCTATGATTTCACCCGAGCTTACTATGTAAGCTTTTTCGCAGACATCCAAAGTTTCACGGACGTTGTGATCGGTAATAAGAATTCCGATACCGCGTTCTTTTAAATGAGTGATAATGCTTTTAATTTCAGATACGGAAATCGGGTCAACACCGGCAAACGGTTCATCAAGCAAAATAAACTTAGGATTGGCAGCTAAAGCGCGGGCGATCTCGACGCGTCGTCTTTCTCCTCCTGAAAGACTCATACCTACGTTATTGCGCAGACTTGAGATACTAAGCTCTTCCATGAGTTCGTCGGCTCTTTGCTGTCTTTCCCCGGGGCTTAAGCCTTTAATTAACTCCAAAACTCCCATAATGTTTTCCTGCACGGTGAGTTTTCTGAAAATGGAGTTTTCCTGAGGCAGATAACCAAGGCCTGCGCGAGCGCGAAGATGCATCGGCATGTCCGTTATATCAACATTATTTAAAGTAACCGACCCTTTTTCTGTAGTGATAATACCTACAATCATATAAAAGGAAGTGGTTTTACCGGCTCCGTTAGGTCCGAGCAGACCTACGATAGAACCGCTTTGTACCGAGATGCTTACGTCATTGACAACGACGCGTTTTTTATAAGTTTTTCGTAAATGTGAAGCTTTTAACTCGTACATAAACTATTTCTTCTGCTGCTGGAAATCTGACGGAATGAAAGTACTGGATACGCGCCCGCCCTGGCTCTTGGTTTTATTGTTTGCACGCATTGTTTGTGTTTTGACGTTATATTCAATACGCTCGCCTACCATGCGGGATTCGCCTTGCCAGACGGTTGCTTTGCCGGTTAGAACGATCAGGTTCTTATTGGGCTCATAATTAATGGTAGCGCTTCGTGAGTGAATAGGTTTACCGTTTTCCATCATTTGCTCAAAAGTGGTAGGAGATCCGTAAGCCGTTACCATTTTAAGTTTGCCTTCGTCGTCACGGGTGATTTCAACTTTATCTGCCGTGATTTTCATAGTTCCTTGAGTGGCTACCACATTGCCGCTGAAAATGACTTTATTGGCTTTAAGATCGGCAAATTGTTCAACAGAAAGAACGTTGACAGGCTTACTGTAGTCACTTTCAAGAGCTAAAGCCGTATAGACGGGGCTAAACAGTAAAAAGGCGGCTACTGACAGTTTAAGGGATGTAGTGCGCATGAGGATCTCCAGAGATAGTGCATTCTTTGGTAGTAAGGTTTCCTACTAAGTTGCTTCCGGTATTGGTAAAGTTCGTGCCTTTAATATTGACTTTCCCCGGTGCCGTAATCACGTTTTTAATCATATCAAAATGCATGAAGCCCGTGGTAAATTCAGTTATGGGCGCGTCGGTAAAAAGCGGAACAACTACTACATTACCGTCAAGCTCCACTTCTTTGTTTAAAATCATGGAACCGTCATTTGCAGTAATTTGCCATGGCTCTACACCGGTTTTTTGGTGATCGTAATAGATGCCTAAGGGATTTGAAAAATTAAGTAAATCTTGTTTTTTATAGTAAATGACGTCATCTGCTTTAAATGAATAAGTTAAAAGACCTTCTTTATCAAAGCTGTCTGCATCGAAATTTACTGCAGTAAACGTAGGATATTCGTTAAGAATGTCATTATTTGAAGGTTTATCAATGTTAGAAGATATCCTATATAGGATGAAAGCACATCCTATAAGGATAAAAGATAAAATCAGTGAACGTGAAGTTACACTCATTATTTCGGACCGCCGTCAGTGTTAAGTAAACCGTGAGCCATCATTAACAGATCGCAAAGCTCGCGACCTGCTCCGTGTCCGCCGTCGCGATGCAGAACTATGGATGCGATTTTCTGTATATAAGAATGCGCATCTTTAGGACAGGCGGAGAATCCTACTCTTTGAAATAACGGCAAATCGTTAAGATCGTCACCGATTACGGCAATTTTATCCGGTGTCAGATTGAAATCATTACACAATTTATCAAGAGCCGGTCCCTTGTCCAACTGCCCTTGCAAAATGTAATCAATATGAACTTCCTTCATGCGGCGGACCGTAAGCGGTGAAGTTCTGCCGGTAATGACGGCTGCCTTTAGTCCAGATTTAAGAAGGTTCATGATACCAAGACCATCTTTAGTGTTGAATTTTTTATACTCACCATCTTTGGCATCAAGATAAACGCCGGCGTCGGTCAAAGTTCCGTCTACATCAAAAATGATGAGTTCGATATTTTTGAGTTTTTCAAAAATGGCTGCGTCAATCGGGCCGTAGCAAGTGTCAATTTTTTCCATCATACGATACCTGCGCGTAGTAAATCTTGAATATTAAAGGTTCCAATAGGTTTGTTGTTTTCATCAACCACAACCATGGCGGTGATTTTTTTACTCTGCATTAAAACCACGGCTTTAGCGGCTAAAGTTTCAGCTTTTATTGTAGTACATTTACGCGTCATCACTAAGCTGATACATTCGTTAAGATCAACACCTTTATTTAAGGTACGGCGTAAATCACCGTCGGTATAAACTCCGGCAAGTTTTCCGTCTTTATCTACTATGGTAACGATTCCCTGAGATTTTTTAGACATTTCAAATAAAGCGTCTTTAATTGAAATATCGTCTTTGACTTTGGGCATAGCGGATCCGGTGTGCATTAAGTCTTTGCAGCGGACTAATAAGCGTCTGCCCAAAGCTCCGCCCGGATGGGATAGAGCAAAGTCCTGCTCGGTAAAACCGCGGGCTTCAAGTAGCGCAATGGCAAGAGCGTCGCCTAAGGCAAGTTCGGCCGTAGAACTTGATGTGGGAGCTAAATTTAACGGACAAGCTTCTTTTTCTACGTGTGCCGATAAAGTGATATCAGCTTCTTTTCCTAAAGAAGAATTTATCTCCCCAGTAATAGCTATAAGGGGAATACCGCGGCGCTTTAAAATCGGAATCATGATTTTTAGCTCTGACCCTTCGCCTGAGTTTGAAATAGCGATCACCACATCATCATTACCTATCATTCCTAGGTCGCCGTGAGCTGCTTCACCTGCCTGCACAAAAAAGGCCGGGGTCCCCGTGCTTGCTAATGTAGATGCTATTTTGGTTGCGATATGTCCTGATTTGCCTACTCCGGTTAAAATAACTTTTCCTTTACAGCTTAAAAGTAAACGGCAAGCCTTTTCGAAATTATCTCCGATGGTTGGAACTAAAGCTAAAAGCGCAGCAGCTTCGTCTTGCAAAACGCGTTTGCCGGCACTGATGCAGGTTTCTTTTATCATTGACGGTAGATTCTCTTTTTTGAAAGATTTGATATTTGATCTTACAGCAAAAGAAAATTTTTTAAAGAATAATGCTAAGTTAATTTTTGCCTCCTTGTCAGAGGCAAAATCAATAACTTAAGGATTAATGCAGGAATCAAGCATATATCCTTGTGAATAGATAAGCGGACCTAAGTTTTCAAGCGCTACGGCTTTTTTGAGCAACTGTTTGTCTTCTTTTGTTTCAACCAAAGAATTATGCTTTCCGACATTAAAAAAAGCGGCTTTGCCTTGCGGCTCCAAAGTTACGAATTTTCCGTGTTTAAGATAGCCGAAGATTTGATTAAACTGCATCAAGGCGCGTTCTTTGATGCGTTCTTGGTTAAGATTTTGTCCTATTAAAGGAAATTCACCGGAAATTCCCGATAACGAAAGTAAAGTAGGAGCCATATCGATTTGACTTACGACGCGTTCGTCTTGGTATGCTTTAATGTTAGGACCTAGGATAAGAGCCGGTATTGAAAATTCACTTAAAGGAAATGATCCGTTTCCTCTTACTCTACTTTCATGATCGGCAATCACAAGAAAAATAGTGTCGTCTTTATCAAAAAAGATCAGCGGCTAAAACCCCG
>NZ_GL831043.1:0-7526 GCF_000188195.1 Succinatimonas hippei YIT 12066 | reverse complement strand
GTTACTTATCTAGATCCGCAACTTTTAAGTTTAACAAATTAATTACATAATATAATAATATTTTATATTTTATAAATTTATATAACAAAATAAGTTAGAAAAGCGGTAATTTTTAAGAAAAAATCGTTGGAAAAGTGGTAAAAATTGCAAAATTTTTTTTAGAAAAGCGGTAATTTTAGTTTTGATAGATTATATTTAAAGTTAAATATATTTTTACCGTGGAAAAAGATATGCTGAAAAGAAAAATTGATTCGTTTATAAAAGAATTTTTTAGACGATCTAAAAATGCGTTACTGATAACCGGAGCACGGCAGATAGGTAAAACTTTTTCTGTAAGGGAATTCGGGAAAAAATTTGAGAGTTTTATAGAAATAAATTTTGTAGAAAATCAAAGTGCGGTAGAAATTTTCAAAACGGCAAAAAACAGCGCTGATATTTTGTTGCGTCTGTCAGCCATGACGAATATCCCTTTAATTAAAGGAAAAACCTTAATCTTTTTTGATGAGGTGCAAAAATGTCCGGAAATTGTTACCGCAATTAAGTTTTTAGTAGAAGAAGGATCTTATAGGTACATATTAAGCGGATCTTTACTTGGGGTTGAATTACGGGATTTACGCTCAGTTCCGGTAGGATATTTGGAAGTTAAGGATATGTATCCTCTTGATTTTGAGGAATTTCTTATTTGTAATAATGTTAATAAAGCTATTATTTCCCATATTAAAGACGCTTTTTATGAAAAAAGGTCCGTGGACGATGTAATTCATGTAAAACTCTTGGAGCTGTTTCGTTTGTACCTTGTTGTCGGAGGAATGCCGGCTGCGGTAAGTAAATATCTTGAAACGAATAATCTTCAGGAGGTTTTAGCGGTTCAGCAGGAAATTATTCGCTTATATAAATGGGATATTTCTCAATATGCTTATAAAAACAAGCTAAAGATTGAAGAAATTTTTGATTTAATTCCGTCGGAGCTTAATGCTAAAAATAAGCGTTTTATTTTAAAAAGCCTGAATCAAAACGCTAAATTTACCTATTACGAAGACAGTTTTTTATGGTTGAAAAATGCCGGAGTAGCTTTGCCCGTATATAACGTAGAAGAACCTAAGGTTCCGCTATTATTGGCAAAGTCAAGAAATCTGTTTAAATTATTTCAAAGCGATGTCGGCTTATTGGCTGCTCAATATTCGGACGGCATTCAATTAAAAATAATTATGGGGCAATCGGATATTAATTTCGGGGCGATTTACGAAAATGCGGTGGCACAGGAATTAGCCGCACACGACTTTAATTTGTATTATTTCAACAGTAAAAAGCAAGGCGAACTTGATTTTGTCGTTGAAAAAGACGGCATGATTTTACCTATAGAGGTAAAGTCGGGAAAAGATTATGCTGTTCACCGAGCTTTAACTAACATTTTGGAAAATTCTGAATACAATATTAAAGAAGCGCTGGTACTTAGTAATGCAAATATTAAACAAATCGGCAAGATCTTATACGCTCCGATATATATGGTGATGCTTATTGAAAAAAAGAAGGAAAAACCCCTTATCTATAAAATAGATTTGTCAGCAGTTTCTTAGTCAAGTTAAAAGTTTTATTTGCTTAAATAAACTTAAACCATCGGCAAAATTTTAGGCTTTTGCAGTAATCGGCTATAATGGCTCACATAGTTTTAGAGGATTTTTTATGTTTGATAATCTTACCGAGCGTCTAAACCGAACATTAAAGAATATTAGCGGTAAAGGCCGTATTACCGAAGACAATATTAAAGATACGCTGCGCGAAGTCAGAACCGCCCTGCTTGAAGCGGATGTTGCTTTGCCGGTGGTTAAATCATTTACACAAAAGGTCAAGGAAAAAGCTTTAGGTCAAGAAGTAAGTTTAAGCTTAACTCCCGGACAGGAATTTATTAAGACCGTCTATGCTCAATTAGTTGAAACCATGGGCGGAGAAACTGCCGAGCTTAATTTAGCCACACAGCCTCCTGCAGTTATTTTGCTTGCAGGTTTGCAAGGTGCCGGTAAAACCACGTCAGCTGCAAAACTTGCTTTATATATTAAAGAACGCCTTAAAAAGAAAGTTTTAATGGTGTCTGTCGATACGTATCGCCCCGCAGCTATCGATCAGCTATTAACTTTGGCTAAGGAAATTAACGTGGATGCCTTCCCGTCAGATCCTAAGTCAACTCCTGAAGCTATTGCCGCAGCGGCTCTTGCTGAAGCAAAGGCTCGTTTTTATGACGTGTTAATCGTCGATACTGCAGGTCGTCTTGCCGTTGACGAATTCATGATGGATGAAGTTAAAAAGCTTCATGCAGTAGTAAATCCTATCGAGACCTTATTCGTCGTTGATGCCATGACCGGTCAGGATGCAGCCAATACAGCAAAGGCATTTGCCGAAGCTCTGCCGCTTACCGGTGTGATTTTGACTAAAGCTGACGGCGATGCGCGCGGCGGTGCTGCTTTATCCGTACGCGAGATCACCGGAAAGCCGATTAAGTTTATCGGTATGGGTGAAAAAGTTGCAGCGTTGGAGCCTTTTCATCCTGATCGCATAGCATCTCGTATTCTTGATATGGGTGATTTGCTGTCATTAATTGAGCAATTGCAGCGCAGTACCGATGTTGAGAAAGCCAAGAAGATGGCTGAGAAAATCAAAAAGGGAAAGGGATTTACCTTTGATGATTTCTTGTCTCAGCTGCAGGAAATGAAAAAAATGGGTGGTCTTACCGGTCTTATGGATAAGCTTCCCGGCATGGGTAATTTAAGCGATCAGATAAAAAGCAAAGTTAACGATAAGCAGCTTTTGCATATGGAAGCAATAATTTGCTCTATGACTAAAAAAGAAAGACGCAAACCGGAAATTATTAAGGGTTCCCGTAAGCGTCGTATCGCAGCAGGTGCCGGTGTTCAGATCCAAGAGGTTAATCAGCTTCTAAAGCAGTTTGAAATGATGCAGAAGATGATGAAGAAGATGGGCTCAGGCGGTATGCGTAATATGATGCGCGGCATGATGGGCGGATTATCGCGCATGGGAATGGGCGGAATGCCGAATTTCCCCGGAATGGGCGGAATGTTCAAAAGATAACTTGAACATTAAAAAGAGGGCGGATTAAATTTTCCGCCCTTTTTGTTTGCAAAATATGATCTTGCTTTAAAAGCAAGCGGCATTAATAGCTTAATATTAGATAATAACAAGAAACGTAAGGAGTTTTGTTATGAAATGCCGCATTATCTGTCATATGATTTCATCAATTGACGGGCGACTTAAAACCGCCCGTTGGACCAAGCCTTTTATTAAAACCGACATTTCAACGGTATATGACGAGGCGGCAAATCTTTATCATTATGACGGCTGGATTATAGGCCGCAAGACTATGTCCGAGCTTGATGATTCAATAAGTGAAAAAGAATCCTCTCTTACGGATGTGATTGTTGATCGTTTGCCCTTTATCGGGGATTTTTCAGGAAAAAAGCTAGGTATAGTTTTTGATTTAAAAGGAAAGCTTCATTATAAGACATGCTTGCTGCCAAGCGGCGAGCACATAGTTGCGGTAGTATCACCTAATGTAAAAAGCGAATATTTAGATGAGTTAAAGCAGGTCGGCGTCTCTTATATCTTTGCTAAAGACGGATATGAGGCAATTGCAGAGGTAATAAGAGATCTTGAAAAATACTTTGCAGTGAAAAATCTGCTGCTTGAAGGCGGCGGAGCGGTGAACGGATCATTTTTAAAAGCAAAGCTTATAAATGAGTTCAGTATTCTTGTTTATCCCAGCGTTGACGGAATGTCAGGAATTGACTCAATCGTAAATTATCAAGGTGAAGATAAGAGCGATATTCCGGGTAAAGGAGCGCAGTTGCATTTACTTACATGTGAAAAGTTTTCAGGAGACGTAGTATTGCTGCGTTACGCTGTGTCATACGCTGATTAATACTTTTTAGCTTTGTATATTTTTTAAGCCGATAGTTTTTCGGGATATGTTTCTCGTCCGTAAATATTTTGGTGTACGTCTTGATTTTTGCGATAAATCGAGTATGATCGCACAACTGTATTTATTTAACACAGCGATTTATTTTAAATCGCTAAACTTATAGGTAAATTACGAAATGGTAGTCATTCGTTTACGTCGTCTCGGCGCTAAAAAGCGTCCGTTTTATCACGTAGTAGTTGCTGATTCTCGTTTCTCAGCAACCGGTCGTTTTATCGAAAAGGTCGGTTTCTTTAACCCGATCGCTTGCGGTAATGAAGTTCGCTTACGTCTTGACGTTGAAGCTATTCAGAACTGGATCGCCAAGGGTGCTCAGCCTTCTCCGCGCGTACAGCGCTTATTGAAAGAGAATGAGATGGGACCTGAAGCCGTCGCTAAGTACAAAGCTGACAAGCACGCTGCTGAAGTCGCTTTCCGTAAGGCAAAGGCCGAAGCTGAAGCTGCTGCCAAGGCTGCTGAAGCCGCTCAGGCTTAATAATCAATCTGCTGTATGGCAGGTGATGTTCCGCGCCCCATGGGCAGATTAGGTTCTACCTATGGAATAAAAGGCTGGTTGAAAGTTCAGTCTTTTACCGAGCAACCTGAAAACCTTTTTGACTACTCGCCATGGTTTATTCGCCGGCGTGGGGAAGAATGGCGTGAGGTTCAGGTCGAAGCTTGGAAACCGCATGGTGACGGTTTTATTGTAAAACTCAATGCGGTTGATGTCCGGGAAGAAGCTCAGCTTTATACCGGCATGGAAATAGGGATCAAGCGCTCAAGCTTGCCTCCTGCTTCTGAAGGTGAATTTTACTTGTGCGACCTTGAAGGGTGCAAAGTAATTGGCCTGAATGAAGTTGAACTCGGCGTTGTGTCGAGAATTATGGATCACGGAGCCGCTCCTTTATTAGTGGTGTCTCCCTCTGACCGCACGAAGAATGGTCCTAAAGAAAGACTCATTCCTTGTGTAATTGGCCCGATTATTACCTCAATTGATCTCGAGGCTAAGATAATCAGGGCAGAGTGGGGCGAAGATTACTAAACATGTGGTTTGGTGTTGTTTCGCTCTTCCCGGAAATGTTCAGTGCTGTTACTGAGTCGGGAGTAACTCGTCGCGCATGTGAAAAAGGATTAATTTCCGTCACGTGTTTTAACCCGCGCGATTACGCTTACGACAAGTATAAGACCGTGGATGATAAGCCGTACGGCGGCGGTCCCGGTATGTTGATGAAAGTACAGCCGCTGCGTGATGCTATAAACGCAGCTCGAGCTAAGGCTCCTGCCGGGACTAAAGTAGTATGCATGTCTCCTCAAGGAGAGCGTCTCAACCACTCACTGGTCACGCGATTCCATGATTGGGGTTCGATTATCTTGGTAGCAGGCCGCTACGAAGGTATTGATGAGCGAATCCTTCAGAAAGAAGTCGATCTGGAGGTGTCAATCGGTGACTACGTGCTGTCGGGAGGCGAATTACCCGCCATGTGTGTCATCGATGCAGTTTCGCGGATGGTGCCGGGAGTTCTCGGTGATATCCGTAACGCGGAGGAAGATTCCTTTGCACAAGGTTTGCTGCATTTCCCTCAGTATACAAGACCTGAGGAAATCGACGGTGACAAAGTTCCTGAGATTTTATTAAGCGGCGATCACGCAAAGATTCGACTCTGGAGATTACAGCAAGCAGTGGTCCGTACTTATGAAAGACGGCCGGATTTACTGCAAATACGTGGTCTTGACGCAACGGAGCTCAAGCTTCTTTGCCAATACCTCAAAGCTCAAGGGCGTGAGGACGAGGCCGAACAGTTTTTTAATACATTAAGGGTAGGTAATTAAAATGGCAAGCCATCCGATTATTGATCAGTTGGAAAAAGAGCAGCTTCGTTCCGACATTCCTGAATTCAATCCGGGCGATACCGTTCGTGTTGAAGTTCGCGTTGTCGAAGGTGATAAGAGCCGTTTGCAGGCTTTTGAAGGCAACGTTATCGCTAAGCGTAACCGTGGTTTGAACTCTTCTTTCACCGTTCGTAAGATTTCATCAGGTGAAGGCGTAGAGCGTGTATTCCAGACCCATTCTCCGCTTATCGCTTCAATTACCGTTACCCGTCGCGGTGACGTACGTCGTGCCAAGCTTTACTACTTACGTAAGCTTTCCGGCAAGGCAGCTCGTATTCGCGAGAAGGTCTAATAATAAGATATTATTTAGCTTATTATTCGTTCAAGAAGGCAGGCGACGTCCTGCTTTCTTCGTCTCTGTCCCTCCCTTTTGCTTTTCAATGCCTTTTTGTTATTTTGTCAAATAAAAATTAAGTATTGGCTATACTCTGAAAAATCCGTTACCTTCAACTTATAAGACATTATTTTCAGGTGTATATGGAATATTTAACTTTAAATAACAGCATAAAAATGCCGATTTTGGGATTAGGCACTTGGGATTTACGCGGCCCTTCAGGTTATAGGGCGATTCTTTCGGCTTTGACGAGCGGGTACCGTCTTATTGATACCGCTAAGATGTACGCAAATGAGGACATCGTAGGCAAGGCCTGTAAAGACAGTAATATTTCCCGTGAAGAGTTGTTTATCACGACGAAATTCAGCGGCTCTTATGCTTCATACGAAGGCGTAAGAAGCGGTATTGATGAGTCGATTTCCTTATTTAATGATAGTTATATTGATTTAGCTTTAATTCATGAGCCTTACGGGGATATTTTCGGTATGTACGAAGCTTTAAAGGAAGCGCTTTATTGCGGGAAGGTTCGTGCTGTCGGAATTTCCAATTTTAATAAAGACCGTTACTTGTCCTTCATTGAGCGCTGCGGTTTGATCCCTGCTGTTAATCAAATTGAATCCCATGTGTATTTTTCACAGCTTGATTTTAAGCAATTGCTAAATGACCGCGGAACACAGATGCAGGCATGGGCTTCTTTTACTGAAGGTCGCAGAAATGTTTTTTTAGAGCCGGTATTGGTTGAAATTGCCGAAAAATATAATAAAACAGCAGCTCAAGTGGTTTTGCGTTACCAAATAGAACACGGTATTGCAGTTATACCGAAAAGCGCTGATGAAAAAAGGCAGCAGGAAAATTTAAATGTTTTTGATTTTAATTTAAGTACAGAAGATAAAGCACAAATTTTGAGACTTGATCGTAAAAAGTCTTTATTTAATTGGTATTAATTTTTGTCATAGGGAGAAAATTATCCATGTTAAAGCTCTTTGCCGCATTGTTTATAGCATTATCGTCACTGACAGCACAAAGCGCAGATCTTAATTTAAAGAAGGATAATTTAGAAATCGGAAAATTTAATTTTGAAACTAAAAGGGTGCTGCTTAACAGCGGTTATTATATACCGCTAGTGGGGCTCGGCACCTACAGTTTAAATCATGATGAGTGTATGCTGTCGGTAGGCACTTTACTAAAATCAGGCGGACGTTTGATTGATACGGCATATATGTATCACAATGAAAAGAGCGTGGGGTAGGCGGTAAGGGAATTAGGCGTGCCGCGCGAAGAAATGTTTGTTACAACTAAGATTTATCAAAAAAAGATCAGCGGCTAAAACCCCGT
>NZ_GL831042.1 GCF_000188195.1 Succinatimonas hippei YIT 12066 | reverse complement strand
TTATACTATATTTAAATTACGGCGATCCGGGATATAAATATTGCAGTTGCGCCTGCGGTTCAATATACCATCCCTTTTCACTGGTAAATTTCCAGCCGTATTCACCTGACAATGAAATCACATCGTTAGAATAATCACCTGAAATCTTTTCACCTATTGAAGAGGTGTAAATATCAAAATCGTTCTCGATATGAGCGAATTTCAGGATAAAATCTGCAAATCATCCGACATTATTAAACAAAGAGAAATAAAGCCATATTCCATAGAGTATATGTAGCACATGACAATCATCATGGCATCCTTCTAAACATCTTCTATTACAAAAATAAAAATTTATTTCTCCACTGTTTCCTGCAAAAACATCACAAACAATATGTAAGCAAATGAAGATCTGCTTATAGTTGTATTTGTCTTATTGAAATATCTCCATCAATTTGACTTATTTCTCCGTTATCTTCTATCTCGTATGCTATTACCTCTGTAATTAATTTTAAGAGGATTTGCGAAACTATAACAGTTTCTCCAATGAGAAGTTACGAAAACAATAATAAAAGAAAGACCTGATAACGTATCTTTAAAAGTAGCAAAATTAATATCACCGAATACCAAATGTTAATACTTTTTGACGTCTGTGATTTTATTGATCCTTGAATTTAGACATGTTCTTAACAGTTAATTCATTGAATTTAATAATATTTACTAAATGGTTAGTAGTAGTTAATAATAAACCTTTTTATCTTAAAAATAATCTCTATTTAAAATTGCATTGTATGCATTAATAAATATTAATATTCAGTAATTAGTATGTTTCATAATAAATTTTACTTTTTTCGTTTTAACACTTTTTAAACAAAAACAAAACGGAGACTTGCGATCTCCGTTTTTAAATCATGATGTTCTCAACAATTTAAATCATGAATGCATGAAATGATTACCTTTAGCTATACCGAGAACGCCTGAGCGCACGGTTTCTAAAATTTCCGAACACTTGCCGACAGTTGCAATGAAGTTATCGACCTCCTCAGCTGAGCCTACATATTGTACAGTGTAAACTTCAGCAGTAACATCGATGATCTTTGCCGAGAAAATCTCGCACAAAGAACGTACCTCATCGCGGGTATTGCGATTAGGAGTCGGCAGTTTCATGAGCACCAGTTCACGCTCAAGACTTACGTCTTCCTCATAATCATTAACGCGCAGAACATCGACAAGCTTATGCAGCTGCTTGGTAATTTGCTCAGCCTCTTCCTCATCGCCTAAAGTGAGGATAGTGCAGCGGGATAAAGTCGGATCTTCAGTCGGAGCTACAGTTAAACTGTCGATATTGTAGCCGCGCTGCGAAAACAAACCTACGACACGCGACAGAGCACCGGCTTCGTTTTCGATGAGAATTGAAATTACGTGTCTCATATTACTTAGCGTCCTCCTCGCTTAAGATCATATCAACCATAGAGCCGCCCACTTTCTGCATGGGGAAGACCTTGGAATCAGTATCGGTAATGACATCAACGATTACCAGATCGTCCTTTAAGGACAAGGCCTCTTTAACCACACTGTCAAGTTGTGCAGGATCGCTTACTTTAAAAGCTTTATGACCAAATGCATCGGCAAGCTTCACAAAATCAGGGTTAAAGGTTAAATCTGTCTGAGAATAACGCTGATGATAAAACAGCGACTGCCACTGGCGGACCATTCCTAAGGTATGGTTATCCAAGATAAAAATCTTAACCGGCAGATGATACTGCTTACAGGTTGAAAGCTCCTGCATATTCATTTGGAAAGAGCCGTCACCGGTAAAGCATATAACCTGGGCATCAGGATGAGCCACTTTAACGCCGGCTGCTGCCGGAAAGCCGAATCCCATAGTGCCAAGGCCACCGGAAGTGATGAAAGTACGAGGCTCATCAAATTTAAAGAACTGCGCGGCAAACATCTGATGCTGACCAACATCAGTAGTAATAAAAGTTTTAACACCGCTGTCACGAGTTGCTTTGTAAACCGCCTCGATTACCTGCTGCGGTTTAATTACATCTTCGCTTACCTGATACTTTAAGCAGTTACGGGCACGCCATGCGTAAATTTCTTTCCACCACTCTTCAACTTCAGGATTTGCGTTAAGATTAAGTTCTTCCAAAGCAGCATTTAACTGACCTAAAACCGCTTTTGAGTCACCTACAATCGGCAAATCTGCATGTACGCACTTTGAAATAGATGCCGGATCGACGTCAATATGCACAAGCTTGGCATTCGGGCAGAATTTTTTGACATTATTAGTGACGCGATCGTCAAAACGAACGGCTACGGCAATGACCAAATCAGAATTATGCATAGCTTCATTAGCTTCATACAAGCCGTGCATACCGACCATTCCGAGGCAATGCGGATCGTTCTCAGGGAAACCGCTTATGCCCATCAAGGTCTGGGTAACCGGAAGATTCATACGCAACACAAGCTTGCGCAGTTCTTCACTTGCATTTCCCTGTACCACGCCGCCGCCGAAAATAAGTACCGGCTTTTTCGCTTTAGCTATAAGCTGAGCGGCACGCTTTACCTGTCCTTTATGACCGAAAACCGTAGGATTATACGAACGCAGCTTAATCTCAGTCATCGGTGGATATTCGACTTTTACTTTCGGATCCTGACAATTTTTAGGAATATCTACGACCACGGGCCCCTTACGCCCGGTTGATGCAATATAAAAAGCTTTTCTGATATTAATCGGAACATCCTCAGGCTTCTTGCAAAGGAAGCTATGCTTTACTACAGGACGGGTAATACCTACGGTATCAACTTCCTGGAAAGCATCCGATCCGATTAAAGCGGTATTAACCTGACCGGTTATGACAACCAGAGGAATGGAATCACCGTATGCCGTTGCAATTGCAGTAACAGTATTGGTAGCACCAGGTCCTGATGTGACCATTGCACAGCCTACCTTTCCGGTTGAGCGGGCGTATCCGTCAGCCATATGTACTGCACCTTGCTCATGGCGAGCCAGTACATGACGGATCTTCTCAGAATTCATCAACTCATCATAAATATCGATAACCGTAGCGCCGGGATAACCGAACATCTGCTCTACGCCCAAGTCTTCCAAGGTCTTAACGACCATTTGGGCTCCATTTAACATAACCATGAGAGCACCTTGCTGTTTTCTATCTAAAATCTAATTGTAAATTTTATTTTTCTTCTTTTATGAAGAGAACAATTTTTAATAATAATGCAAAAAAGACTGCGTGAACCTATTCTATTTCGCAAAATTTGCTAAATGCACTAAACCTTTTTGACCGTAAGGCTTTCGCATACATCAGGACGACCTTCAAACAAAGGAGTTAAAGCAACATGACGAAGCTTAAATAAATTCAGCAAATCCTGAGCACTGTGATTTAGCCTGTAAGCAACCTCCATAGGCAGCAAAGGAACCATTTGGAACAAATTTACCTGAAAGCCGTCTGCAACCTGATAATTTTGCGCTTCTTTAGGATAGTCGCCAAGTGCGGTAAGCATTGCTCCCTGAAATTTAGTATGCGAACTAAAAGGCTTGCCGTTATCAAAGCTAAAACCAAAGCCGACAAAGGCTTTTTCAGTTAAAACATAATTGCAAAGAGAGCTTAAAACCTTAAGCGGCCAGGATAAACGCTCCTCATTTAAATTCATTTCCCATTTTTTAGGCAAAATTACACATAATTCCGTCTTCGAGTTTTCTTTTTCAGAAAAACCCTGAGGAACCGGCATAGACAGAGCGCTTACGCCTAAACTTACAATCATTTTGTAGTCATGTTGTTCACTGGCTTCAATTTCGTAAAACTCAACTCCGTCGGCATTAAACAGTAATTTTGATTTGCCAAAATGCTTATTTATATGAGTAAAAAAAGCCTGTCTGTCTTCACTACTTAATTTTTTAAGCTTCATTTTTTCTTCAAGTTTTTTACAAACTAAAAGAAGGTTATTAATTGTAAGCAATGAAATCGGTGAATTAATGTCAACAAAACGGGCCGCACGCTCTAAACGGATTATCGCATCTTCAACCAAGTTTAATTTGTAAAGCGCATAGGCTTTACGATAAAGCCACACCGGATCATCTTTTCCCGATAAAGCACAATTATCAAGTAAAGCATTTGCCTTTACGTAAAAAGGAAAGCCCTCATCTACACTATTACCTTTATTTATAAAGGCCCGGCTTAACTCCAAACCATAGACATAATCATTTGCCGATTCATCGTAAGCCCTGCCTAACAAAACAATCAAGGCATCATAATCATCAGCTTCATTTAAGATCTTTGCTTTCTCTAAAATTTCTTCTCTAGTCATGATCATTAAAACTAAAAAGCGGCAGACTATAGCTGCCGCCTTATAAAAATAAAAACCTAAAAATCAACTGCGCAATGCATGCTCACCGCGGCTTATTCCGCAAACTCCGGAACGAACCGTTTCTATAACATCACTAAGCTCAGTCACAGCCTTTAAGAAGCGATCAAGTTCGCTGCTGGTGCTGACAAATTGAAGTGTCATAATTTCAGGAGTGAGATCGACAACTTCTGCCTTAAACACATCACAAAGGAACTTAATTTCCTCACGGACGCCGCGGCCTATTGCCTGTACCTTAACAAATAAAATCTCACGCTCGACAACACCGGACTCACACTCATCAAGACAGGTAACCTTAATTACGTTAATAAGGCGATGCAGCTGCTTTGTAATATGCTCAATATGCACGGCATCGCCGTAAGTCACGATATTAAGACGGGTGATGTCTTTATCTTCTGTAGGTGCTGCAGTAATAGTCTCAATGTTATAACCGCGCTGAGAGAAAAGTCCCACAATACGGGACAATGCACCGGTCTGATTCTCAAGCAGAATAGATACGATATGACGCATATTAATTCTCCTCCGCTAAAAACATATCCGCCATACCGCCCTTAGGCTGCTGCATCGGCATTACCTTGGCATCGGTATTGCATAAAACATCAACAATCACGAGCTTGTCTTTCATTGATAAAGCCTTCTTAACAGCATCATCAAGCTCACTGGGTTTCTCAACCAAAATGGCTTCATGTCCGTAAGCTTTTGCCAAAGCGACAAAATCAGGATTGTAATTTAAATTAGTGGAACTGATGCGTCCGCCGTAGAAGAGTTTCTGCCACTGACGAACCATGCCCAAAGTATGATTATCCAAAATGAAAATCTTAACCGGAATATTGAACTCAAAGCATGTTGACAGCTCTTGAATGTTCATCTGGAAAGATCCGTCTCCGGTAATCAGACAAACCTCCTCATCAGGTTTTGCTACCTTTGCACCTACGGCTGCCGGGAAACCGTATCCCATGGTACCGAGACCCCCTGAAGTCAAGAACTGGCGCGGATTATCAAACGGATAATACAAAGCGGTAAACATTTGATGCTGACCTACGTCAGTCGCGATAATAGCCTTACCGCCGGTTGCTTTGTAGACAGCCTCAATAACTTCCTGCGGCTGGCATAAATTCTTATCCTTTTTATAAGCAAGGCATTTCTTTTGACGCCATACGTTAATTTGTGACCACCACTTTTCCAAATCCTCGGTATTGCAGCTAAGCTGCAGCTCACTTATAGCCTCGTTGAACTGTCCCAAAACGGAATCAGCTTCACCGACAATAGGAATATCTGCAGTAATAGTCTTGGAAATTGAAGTCGGATCAACATCGATGTGTATGATCTTTGCAGCCGGACAGAACTTGCTGACATCATTGGTCACGCGATCGTCAAATCTTACTCCGATTGCAAGAACCAAGTCGCATTTGTCCATAGCCTCATTAGCTTCAAAAGTTCCGTGCATACCGAGCATGCCCAAAAATTGGCGATCGGTGCTCGGGAATGCGCCAAGTCCCATTAAGGTCGCAGTAACCGGCAAATTGAATCTATGAGCTAAATCTCTTACGCGAGAAGAGGCGTTTCCTAAAATAACGCCGCCGCCTACCATCATGACAGGTCGTCTTGCTTCAGCAAGCATTTTAGCCGCGCGCTTTACCTGACCGCGATGACCGAGTTTGGTCGGATTATAGGTACGCATTTTGATTTCGCCCATCGGCGGATATTCAAATTTATCGGTAGGACGGACACAATCTTTAGGAACATCAACAACTACAGGACCTGGGCGCCCCGTTGATGCCAGATAAAACGCCTCACGCAAATACTTAGGAATATCTAAAGCGTTTTGGCATAAGAATGAATGCTTAACGATAGGACGGGTAATACCTACGGTATCAACTTCCTGGAAAGCGTCCGATCCGATAAGAGGAGAAATAACCTGACCGGTTATAACTACCATAGGAATTGAATCCATATAAGCGGTAGCAATTGCGGTAACGGTATTGGTAGCGCCGGGACCTGAAGTAACCAAAGCACAGCCTACCTTACCTGAAACTCTGGCATAACCGTCAGCCATGTGGGCAGCGCCCTGTTCATGTCTTGCAAGAATATGCTTAATCTTTTTTGAAGCAAGCAGCGCATCGTAAATATCAAGAACGGCACCGCCCGGATACCCGAAAAGGCGGTCTACTCCTAAATCTTCTAATGTGCGCACCAGCATTTGTGCGCCGGACATCAATTCCATGCCGAACTCCTATTTGTACTTGTTATGAATCTTTGGCAAAAAACGCCCTACTTTTCGGGCATATGCAGTGTATTCGTCTTTAAAATCTCGCTTTAAACGCGGTTCATCACAGTATAACGCAGTTATGTAAGCAAAAATAAAGGTTAAAAACGCAATGAGCATCGCACTTACTGAATTTAACACAAACGCCATGCCGCAATAAAATAAAATGAGCCCCAAATGCATAGGATTGCGACAAAAAGCATAAACTCCGGTAGTGACCAGATGCTCAGTCTCCTTCATGAGCTTAATTCTGCCGATTACTCCGGCTCCGCCCTTCCCTATTTTTATAAGCGCAAGGTTTGATAAAAAACAAAAAGCCGCGCCTATAAGCATAAAAAGGATGCCAAAAGCGCTTAAAAGCTTAATAAACGCTAAACTGTCGGCAATCGTATACGGAAAATACTGCGCTAAAAAATAAATAAAAGCAGGAGCAATTCCGAAAAAACCGATCACCGCCAGCGTATAAAAGAATATTTCTCTATAACCCACTAAAATTTAGCCTCACTTAATAATCTTTCAAGCACGTACACCGGATGCTGAGCATGTTTATGCTCCATTCGCAAAACTTGTGAACGGCAAGAAAAACCGGTTATGAGACAACGCTCAAAAACACGCTTTTGAATTTCTCCCTTCCAATTGCGTTCATAAACTGCATAAGTCTCTTGCTGATTTGCCGCCATATGCCCGAACAATCCGGCCATACCGCAGCACGCCACCGGCACCGGGATCAAAGTTAACCCGAATTTTAAGAGAATATGCTGCCACATCTGTACGGCACGAGGAACAAGAGCATTTTCAGTGCAATGACAGAATAAGTACCACTCACCTTTATAGGTAGGTGTTCTTAATAAATCGGAAATTCTGCCCTTAAACTCTTCAAGTTTGTTTACGACCTTTTCATTTCTTAAGGCAATTTCCAACCATTCTTCCGGCAATAGCACGTTGAAATCACAATGGAAAGCCCCCAACATCTGACGATATTCATCGCGATAACAAATAGTTAACGCAGGATCAAAGCCTACGAGCGTAATTCCGGAACTTTGCAGGATCTGCATGCGGGCTGCCTGTTTTGCGGCATAACGGGCAAAACGTCTTCTATCGCCGCGAATCACCATGAGCTTGCCGTTAACGTATGGACGCAATACAGCGACGCTATAACCTAATTTTCTTATTAATTTAGCAAATGAAACAAGACCGTTTGTCTCATACGCTGCCGTAAAAGGATCGGCAACCAACACAACCTCAGGCTTTGCAAGTTTTGCGTTTTTAACCGACAAATACGGAATTCCGTTTTGTCTGCAGGCATCACGTAATGTCGTTTGGCTTAAAAGCGGTAAATCTACCATGCCGAAAACTTTTTTCATAATAAAAACATTAAGCTTGTTTTCAATTATCGAATTCGTAAGCTTCGGCATTGCAGCAGCATACGGCAAAATCTTTTCTGCGTTTAAAACGATAAGATCCATCAAAGGACGCAGATAACGCCCGTAATACATGGATAAAAAGCGTGAATTTAAATCCGCGGCATTAACATGCGCAGGACACTGCGTTTTACAAGACTTACAGGCAAGACAAGTCTTTATATGGCTTAAATATTCTTTATTAAAATCTTTTCTGCAAAAAAGCGTGTTGTAAGCGCGCTTTAACCATAAAAGCGGAGATATGCCGCGAGTATACTCTTCTATTTCCTCCGTCAAAGGATTGAAATTCTGCTCAGTCATAAGCCTGAGCCACTCACGCATTAACGCACTGTATCCTTTAGGCGATTTGACATGATCTTTACTATATCGATAGCTTGGGCACATCAAAGCGCTCTTTTGATAGCTAAAGCACTGTCCGTTGCCGTTGCAGTTAAGCGCGCCTTCAAAGCGTTCGCGCACGAGCTTTGGAATGGTTCTATCCAAATCACCGCGCATCGGGCTGTCGATATTTACTAATTGATCTTTACTGCCGTAAGGTACGCAAATCTTACCCGGATTTAAGATATTTTTCGGATCAAATGCGGCTTTTACTTCCTGCGCTTTGGAATATAAATCCTTAAAGAATACTTCTCCATAGCAAGAACGGTAGCCTCTACCGTGTTCTCCCCACATCTGTCCGCCATATTTCTTAACAAGCTTGACCACCTCATCAGAAATCTTAAGCAGCTTGCGGCGATCTTCATCCGTAGTTAAATCAAGTCCCGGACGAACATGCATAAGACCGGTATCAACATGTCCGAACATGCCGTAAGGAACCTTCATGCTATCAAGTAAAGCCCTGAATTCAACTATATAATCGGCAAGATGCTCAGGAGGAACTACCGTATCTTCGGTAAAAGCGACAAGTTTGGCGCTTCCTGCAGCCGATCCCAAAAGACCTACGGCTTTTTTGCGCATACCGTAAACCGCGGCAATTCCTTCTTTAGTCTCGGTTACCTGCGCACCTAAAATTCCGCCTTGTGCATTCTGGGCTTTTTGCAAAACACCGGTATATAACCTTGTAAGTTTCTCTTTCTCTTCTTTTGCATCAAGCCCTGAAAACTCGACAATGTTAACGCCTAAAATCTCTTTTCCTGGAATATCCTGAATATAATCACTGACGCTTACCCATACCGGATCTTTTTTGGCAAGATTTAAGACTTTTGAATCAACCGTTTCAACGGATAAAGCTCCGGCTGCAACCAGATCAGGGGCATGGCGTAAAGCTGCATCAAAGTTTTCATATTTAATAATGACAAGTCCGCGATAAGTAGGAGCTAAGGTCAAATCCAAAACAGCTTCGGCAATCACACCTAAAGTTCCCTCAGCTCCGCAAATTAAACGGGCTAAATTTAAAGTATCAGTACTTTCATCATAAGCATGATACAAATCATAGCCTGTCAAAAAGCGGTTTAATTTAGGGAATTTCTCTTTTACTTCTTTAGTGCATCCTTTAAGCAAAGCATAAACTTTGCGATAAATTTCTCCCTCAAGACCTGACTTTTTAAGGCAAGTTTGTAATTCATTGCCTGATACCGGGCCAAAAGTCGCTACCGATCCGTCATATAAAACAACAGTAACTTTTTTAATATGTGAAGAGGTTCTGCCGTATTTTAACGAGCCTTGTCCTGCCGCATCATTGCTTATCATGCCGCCAATAGTTGCGCGACTTGAAGTTGACAGCTCAGGAGAGAAGAATAAACCATGCGGTTTTAAAAATTCATTTAACTCATCTTTAATAACGCCTGCCTGTACCGTCACTTCCCGCTTTTCTGCATTAAAATCGCGATATTCTTTCATATAACGGGAACAGTCAATCATGATCCCTTTATTTAAAGATTGACCGTTAGTTCCGGTACCGCCTCCGCGCGGAGCAAAAGAAACAGATGAAAATTCCTTACTTTGAGCAAGAGACAAAGCAAGAGCTATATCTGCTGTATTTCTCGGGAAAATTACGGCTGCAGGTAAACATTGATACACACTATTATCAGTGGCGCACAATAATCTTGCAGGATAACGATCTTCTATATCACCTGAAAAAGATTTACTTTTTAAAGTACTTAAATATTTTTTATATTCGGCACTAATTTGAGGTAATTGAGAAATACGAGGTATCACTTGGAGCTCCGCTTATTTTTGTAGTTAAACTTACATCATAAGCAGGATTACTATTTAGATCAAATTGCTTTGTTTTAGTGCAAGAAAGCCCGCGAAAGCGGGCTAGGAACGGGATGATTAATATTTATAATTTATTTTTGAGCGGGAACGGCACGTTTTACTTCAAGAGACGTAGACATCAAATCCTTATCCACCTCTCCTACAATCTCAATTAACTGATCTTTAGCAATATTTGACCAGTCATGATCATCATCAAGCTCAACTTCAATGCGATCACCGTTTACATCGGTAAACTCATAACGATCATCGCCTAAATAATTGGTAAGACGTCCCTTTAAGGTAACAATCTGATCATCATAAGCCGACTCCAAAACACCCTTTACAGTAGTAGGAGCCTGATTGTTAAATCCAGCCGGTCCTGACGGAATGGCAGATTGATTAAATCCCTGAGGGGCAGCAAATGCGGTGCAGGAAACCAAAGCGGCAACAACGGCGACAAGATTTAGCTTTTTCATATTTAACTCCTTAGATTGAAAACCTTTGCTTGTTTATAAGTATATTTAGTGAAAATTAGTTGAAACTTAGACTTTAAAAAAATTTAAAAATTTTTTAACGACAACTAATCTTTAAAATGAAATGAGATATTGAATTGAAAGGATATTATTGCATCTGATAATAATATGGTGACAAAATGCAAATTTTTGTGCTTTTTGTCACCATCATCTATAACTTTTTAATTAAAAAATAATTTATTACCAGTATCGATAATTAATTATTTTCTAACACACATGATAAATAAAAATGAGCAGTTTTGATTAAATCATTAACAGGAACAAACTCATTAGAGTTATGAGCCTGCTTTAAACTTCCTGCTCCAAAAATAATTACTTCTGGACAAACTTTTGCTATTAAAGAAGCCTCGCACGTTGCACCAAAAACAGATATTTTCGGTTCTAAACCAACTTTTTTAGCAGCAGATTTAGCTGTACGTAAAAACTCACTGTCCAAAGGCAACTCATACGAAGGACAGAACGTCGTAGGCTTTATTTTATAAGATAAGATCTCACCTTTATCCTTAAGAGAATCTAGTGCAGATGCAACTAAATTTTGAATATCTTCTAATTTTTCGCCTAGAGCAGTTCTTCCATCAAGCTGTAAAACAGCTTTATCCGGAATTACATTTACCTTAATACCACTAGAAAAGCCTGTTACGTTCAGTTGGCTACAACCAAGCATTTCACTTTTTTTCTCATGCAATTTTATATCAACATTTTCAATTGATTTAATAGCTTTAATTGCATCTAAAATTGCATTTCTTCCTTGTCCTGTTGCTGTCATTGCAGCATGACAAGCAATACCAGGGATTTCAATTTCAAAAGCTAAAACACCTCTATGTCCAATCAGAATTTCACAGGAGCTGGCTTCTCCAACAATACAACGATCAGCTTTAAAAGATGACTGTAATAAAGCATTTACTCCTTTATTACTTTTTTCTTCATCAATTACTGCAGTAAACCAAATATCCTCATCATGCTGAATATTATATTTTTTGATGGTTTCCATTACATGCATAAAGCAAGCAATAGACCCCTTCATATCACATGCGCCACGTCCATAAAGTTTTCCATCCTTTAACCAAGGATCATACGGATCATGTTCCCATAAAGAAAGATCTCCTGCTGGAACAACATCCATATGACCATTAAAAGCAATAGATGGTACACTTTCTTTTGAAATTCCTTTTAAGCAAGCTATTACATTGACTCTATCAAAATAAGCTGCTTGAGCATAAGCTTCAATTCCTACTGATTTAAAGAAATCTAAAATATAATTAGCAATGCCTGCTTCATTAGAGTGATTTTCCAAATCAGTAGTAGATGGATTATCTGATTTGAAACGCATCAAATCACAAGCAATCTGCACAATTCTTTTTTCATCTATTAACTTTATAAGCTCGTTAAGATTATTCATAACTATGCCTCTGCAACATTAGAACGAGAAGTATTTTCATTAGGTTTAGTGCAAAGACTTACTACTATGAGAACCACAACGTTGGCCATCAAGCCCATAGCAGGAGCAACAATTCCATAAGGAGCAACTAAAACATAGTTATAAAGAAGTGCAACTGCAACACCTACAATCAAAGCAGCAATACACCCTTTAGCAGTAGTTCTCTTCCAGAACAATGCTGCTATTGTGATTGGAAATATCTGAACAATACCTGCATACGTATTAGCTAAAATTGACCATAAGAAACTAGGTTTAGTTAAAGCAAACACATAAGCAATCAAACAGGTTAGAAGAATAAATATTCTTGAAACGGTAACAATCTGTCTTTCAGTAGGATTTTTCTTCAGACGCATATATACATCATTTGCAATCAACACACCCTGACAGTGAGCCAAAGCATTAACAGTCGACAAAGATGCTGCAATACCACCCGCACCTAATACACCTACCATCCACATAGGGGTATATTCTTTTACAAGCAGCAACAAACCAGTATCAGGAGCAGCAAGATTCGGCAACAAAATAGCTGCTGCAAATCCACCAATAACTACAGGGAACTGAGAAAGTACAGAAGCAAAAGAAATTAAAGTACCAACTGTACGAACATCTGATGGTGATTTTGTTGAAACCATTCTCAAAAAGAGATGCGGCCACATATAACCACCAAGACCAATAACCCAAATCTGGGAAATATAATATCCAATAGGTCTATTTGCATCTGTTAAAGTTAAAAGCTGGGGAATACGTTTAGCTGCAACATCAAAGAAACGTTCACTTCCAAAAGCTGCATTTAAAATTAATAACACAGCTGACCAAATTGAAATAACAAAGACAAGTCCAAAAAATACATCTGTCCAAGCTACTGAGCGCATTCCGCCATAAAAAATAAACAATGCACAAACAGCAACACCAACAGCCGCACCTACCTCAAATGAAATCATACCATCGGTAAAAAGTTCAAAAATAATGCCCGTTCCTACTACTTGGACAGTAATATACGGAACAATACAAACCATACCAATAATACTTACAATATAGCCCAATGTTGAACTGTACCCCGTTTGGTAGACAATTAACCG
>NZ_GL831041.1 GCF_000188195.1 Succinatimonas hippei YIT 12066 | reverse complement strand
ATGCAGAAGGTCATGCTGAAGGTTTAGCTGAAGGGGCACAAAAAACTTTACTGCAAAATATTAAAGGACTGCTTAAAATCGGACTTGATGAGAAAACCATTAAAAAGGGATTAAATTGTACAGATGAGCAGATTCATGAGGCAAAATCTTTACCTTAACTCCCAAAAAGCAAAAATTTTATATAAATAACAAACAGCTAACAGATCATATAATTTCAAAAATTAATAAGGAAAATAAGACCGCATAGAGGCAATGTTTTAGAAACGTAGAGAAAATGCGGTCCTAAATCAGTAGAGCATTAGGAGCTTTATTCAGATCCTAATGCTAAATACAAGAATTAGAAATTGTGCCTAAAACCTCCTGCAACAGTATAAGTATCTTCGTTATCAGCCCCGAATGACTGCTCTTTTTCGATAAAGAAATAAGTGTTTTGAGAAGACATTACCGATAAGCCTACACCGACGTTGTACCATGTATCGTCATTTTCATAAGTAGTATCAAGTGTGCCGGTGTTATCAAAAGCACTTATATCCTGATCGCCTAAAAACTCATGCATAACGTCGCCTCTTATATAAGCGGTAATAGGATATTCAGCAGCAAAATCTTTACCCGCTCTAAATCCGACTCTGCCGATGAGGCTGTTAATTGCATCAAGATCGACTTTTAAATTTTGCGAGGTGGAATAATCAGCTGAAGTTACATATAACCCGGATCGCCTGATTTTTTATGTAGTATA
>NZ_GL831040.1 GCF_000188195.1 Succinatimonas hippei YIT 12066 | reverse complement strand
CGAATTGCCGGATCCTTTTCTATGAAAGATCCAGGCATATAAGCAAAGACAACCGCAAGGGGCAGGAGATATTCAAGTGATATGAGGCGAATGCAGACCATAATGCCGCACACAATATCTTAAGAAGGGCAGGACTTGCCCAGATAGCCTGTCAAGCGAACCTCACAAGAGGTCGGCAACAAGAAGCCCGCCTAGGCTAACGACAATAGGCAGTATTGTTGTTTAGCGGTAGGAATCATCGGCCTTTAGGCCGGTGAGGATGTCAAGACAAGATAATCCAAGGACTGCAGAAGGTATACTCGGCTTTAGGTCGGGAATGATGTCAAGTATCATTGCGGTACTACATGATACAGACTATACTGAAACTTATATTTTGATTGGCTTAAAGAACTAAATATGATAGATCTTGCTAAATTACCTTTAAGTATTACTTCCTTTAGTGAGTTTTGCGATAGGGGTAAAATTTATGTGGACAAAACGGATTTAGTTGCCGATTTGGCAAAATTCGATGCTCCGATTTTTTTATCCCGCCCGTGCAGATTCGGTAAATCTACTCTGGTCAGTACTTTCCATGAGCTGTTCTCAAACGGGCTTGATAAGTTTCAAGGTCTTAAAATCGTTACCGATAATTTATGGAATGATAGAACCTATAATGTAATTCATCTTGATTTATCCAAAATCAAAGAGCAAAGTGATGATATAAATTTTAATGAAACATTCCTGCAGCAGCTAGACGATGCTTTTATTCACAGCGGATATGAAAAGATTTTAAACGAAGAGATAAAGACCCCGGCCCGGTATTTGGATATAAGATTTAATCAAAAAGATATCAGCGGACTGGTTCTGCTTATCGATGAATACGATGCGCCTTTAACCGCGGTGATGGGAGATAAAGAAGAATTTGAAAGAAGGACAA
>NZ_GL831039.1 GCF_000188195.1 Succinatimonas hippei YIT 12066 | reverse complement strand
GTGAGCCGGATCATTATGCGTTGTCACTATAAAACTAATATTATTTATTTGAAACAAGTAAGCATATTTTGATATAATCATAAATATAATACGTATTTTATATATCTACATAAATATGTTTAATAATTATCTTAGTCATACTAAATTTGTCACGATATTTACTTTAATATTTATTAGGAACGACTAGATATGCTCGGTAATATTGTTTTTTTTCTAAAAGATGAAGGATACGGTTTCATTTTAGGCAAAAATAAAATTCGTTATTACTTTAACATCCATAATATCTATTACTCATCACCAAAAGAAAACGATGAGGTTTTATTTACGCCCAAACCGCGAACCTCTTTAAAATTAAGCCCCACAGCTGAAAATATTCATTTAGTAAAACCTTCAAATAAGCACCTATCGGCATCCCAAAAACTTTACGGCAATACTAAAAAAACACAAGAAAAATATATTGATCTCATAAAAAATACTAAAGTTCAATGTACAAAATGCGGACGTTATATGATTCCTTACATTATTTACCGAAATGACGGACTAAAACGCAGTATCTGTCCCTTCTGCGGTAAAACATACAAATATTTCAGTCCTTGTTTTATTGCAACTGCAGTTTACAAAGATCATCTTGCAAACGAAGTGATTGCACTTCGCAGATTTAGAAATGAATTCTTATCTACATTTTTTATAGGACGTATTTTTATAAAGCTTTACTACCACTACTCTCCAAATTTGGCAAAAAAGATTAAAAATTACAAAATATTACAAGCAATTTTAAAACCAATATTAAATTTGGTTGCATATATTTACAGTTAATAAATGTTAAGACACAATCAAAAAAGCAAAAGTTGCAAACAAAAAAATGATTCTATTAACCAAAAATATCTTTTAATAAAATCACATAAAAAAACATTTTTTGTTAAAAATGCTCAATATTTATATTAATAATCCTGGTTTTTTATTCATTTCAAGTAAAATATCTCCATGTATATGAATCTTGGTTACTGTTTAGTATTCCAACATTATCAGAGACAAAATACCTAAGGACGCATATATGAAAGACTTATTTGAAGTATTAAAAGAGACTTTAAACACCAGCAGCAAAGGATTAGGTAACACTGGAACCAAGAACGGAGCAACTGGTCTTTTAGGATCTGCTGCCGTTGGAGGATTACTTGCTGCACTGTTTGGTGGAAGCAAAGTATTAAAAGGCGTCGCCAAAGATACTGCAACCGTAGGAGGAGGAGCAATAGCCGGAGCTGTTGCATATAAAATTTTTCAAAAATGGGTGCAAAGCAAAAATGGAAACAGCCAAGCACAGCCTATTACTACGCAAGGCTCTAATAAAGGCATCAGTGGTGCCGGTTTTACAGATCCCAGCCATAATTTGACCGAGGAAGAAGGAGTTATTTCTGCTGGTGCAGATGATCGTGATGCTTTATTATTAATTGAAGCAATGATCTTTGCTGCAAGAGCTGACGGACATATTGATGAGCAAGAAAATGCTGCAATTTTAAAAGCAACCCAATCTTTCAGTACAGATTCAAACTTTAATGATGTCGTTCAGATTTTCCTACAAAAACCATTAGATCCAATTGATTTAGCATCCAGAATTGCAAGCTACGATCAGGGACTTGATGTTTATAGACTATCGGCATCAGTTATTTCACCTGACTCTTTTATGGAAAAAGCTTATCTTGAAGGATTAGCTAAAGCTCTCAGAATAAATGATGTAGATCGCGAAAAACTTAATCAAGAAGCTAAAGCACTACGTGAAGAATTAATGAATTAATTTTTCTCTCCCTCCTTTTAAGGGAGGGAGTTTCCTGAAAAGATAGAATGTAAAAAAGTTCCTTTTATCGAAGTGGAGGAAAATCTTTTACAATTCTTTGAAGTTCCTGATAAATTCTTTTATCTGAAATTGGTCCTTTAACACCTAGTTGCTGAGCAAAATAAGAGACCCTTAACTCTTCCAACATCCACTTAACATTTATCAAATCAAGCGGTTTGTTATCTTTGGGATAGCGAGTTTTTACGCCATTGTAACTATCTTGAAGATCCTCTAATTTTCTTAAATAAGAAAGATCTCGATTTACATCTCTTGATACCTTTTTAATTCTTTCAATTGCAGCCTCAAGGTAACGAGGTATTTCTTTCAATCGTTCAAATCCAGTATCACATATAAAACCTTTATATACTAGTCCGTCAAGCTGAGCACTAACATCTGCATAAGATCTTGCTGTATCTAAAGTAATTTTTCCTTTCAAAAAACGCTTTAACTCATGTGCTTTATACAAAATCTGTTCTACAACCCGCGCTATTTCAAGAGCAGTATCGTTTAAATCAGCTCGAACTTTATCTCTTAAAGAAATAAAAGCTTCTTCACTCCATACATTTCCGCCATTTTGCTCCATAATATAGTCAATAGACGCTAAAAACAGGTCGTGAATTAAATCTTTTACTGAACCAAGGGGTTGATAATACATTGAAAGCTTGGCTTTATTCGGCAAATGCGTCTCTAAGTACGAAGTCGGATCTTTTAAAGATAAAGCCAATAATTTACGTAAACCTGATTTCATGGCAATTTTCTGTTTATCTTGGCTTTCATAAAGCTCAAGAGCAACAGCTGAGCCTTTATCTGTCAGTGCCGGATATGCCGTTATTTCAAGCGAACCTTGTTTACTTATTTTTTCTTTTTTAATAGTTCCGAAATTCCAAATAGTCGATTCTTTAATCGGTTTATGGAGCTTTACTACTTTTTGCAACGCTTCTTTAGATAAATCCTGGAATTTTTCGCGTAATGATGCAAAACTCTTAGAAAAAGCCAATTCCTTGCCGTTTATATCTTCAACTATAAATGTCATAAACAAATGCTTAGGAATTACCGATAAGTCAAAGTCATCAGCAGATACCAACTCTCCGCCCATTCTAGTCAATTCTTTAGCAGTCTTTTCATAAATATTACCATCATACGGAGTAAGACTTTGTTCTAAAGCCAAAGCAAAATTAGGAGCAGGAATAAGATTTCTCCTTAACTTTTTCGGCAGAGAGCGAATAAGCTCTGCATAAAATTCAGAAAGGAGTCCTGGTATTTGCCAAGAAAACTCATCCGGATTAATTTTATTTATTACAGTTAGCGGAATATGTACACAAACACCGTCTTTAGGATCTGACGGATCAAAAATGTAACTTAATTTAAGTTTTAATCCGCCATGCTGCCAATTTTCAGGAAAATCAGATTCATTAACTTTATCAAAATTATCTTTTGCTAAATCTTCAAGTTGGAAATCCAAATAATGAGGGTTATTCTTTTTCTCTTTATTCCACCACTTATCAAAGTGTCTTATGGTAACAATATCTTGAGGTAACCTTTCATCATAAAAGGATTCCATGGTTTTATCATCAACCAACAAATCCCTGCGTCGAACTTTTTCTTCAACGTGCTCAATTTCACCAATAAGCTCCAAATTGTGGTCTAAAAACTCGTATTTCCTTAGAACCTCTCCTGCTACCAAGCCATCACGAATAAGAAGTTCTCGACATAATTTTCTATCAACATCCGTATACAGGACTTGACGAGCTGTAACAATGGGCAGCCCATACAAAGACAAAGACAAAGAAGCTTGAACCGCTCCGGCTTTTTTAGACCAATGCGGCTCAGCATATTTTCGTTTTATTAAATGTTCCCCAACATGCTCTGTCCACTGAGGATCTATGACAGCTACGGTTCTGGCAAAAAGCCTTGATGTTTCGCTTAATTCTGCAGCACAAATCCATTTAGGCTTTTTCTTAGCTAATTTTGACCCGGGAAAAATTACGAATTTGATTCCGCGTGCGCCAAGATATCCGTCACCTGATGACTCAAGCATCCCCAATTGAGACAATAACCCCGAAAGTACAGCTCGATGAATTGACTCATAATCTGAATCTACTTCATTAATCTTAAAATCCAATGTTTTACATGTAGCTTTTAATTGCCGATATACATCAAACCACTCACGAACACGTAAATAAGAAATGAACTCTTTTTTTAACTGTTTTTTAAAAGCTGAGGTAGATAATTCTTTTTGTAATGATGTCAGGTATTCATACAGCTTTATATAGCTTAAAAAATCTGACTTATCATCATTAAAACGACTATGAAAATTGTCTGCTGCTTCTTTTTTATCAAGAGGTCGCTCTCTTGGATCCATAACAGCAAGTCCGGAAACAATAATCAAAAGCTCTTTTACACAATGATAATATGAGGACTCAAGCAACATTCGAGCTAATCTTGGATCTGCCGGAATCTTAGATAAATACTGGCCTGTTTTACTTAGTGTAATATCATTAAAACTTTGTTTGGAAACATTTCGTATAGCTCCAAGCTCATCAAGCAGACGCATACCGTCACTTATCTGCCTATCAGATGGCGCATCAATAAAAGGGAAATTTCGGATATCACCAAGTCTTAACGCAACCATTTGTAAGATTACTGAAGCAAGATTGGTACGTAAAATTTCAGGATCCGTGTATTCAGGACGAGAGTTAAAATCATCCTCAGAATAAAGACGTACACAGATACCATCACTTACACGACCGCAGCGTCCTTTTCTTTGATTTGCGCTTGCCTGAGAAATACGCTCAATAGGTAATCTTTGTACTTTAGTTTTTGCTGAATATCGGCTAATACGAGCAAGTCCGGGATCAATAACATACTTGATTCCGGGTACCGTAAGAGAAGTCTCGGCAACATTTGTTGCAAGAACTATGCGAACACCGGTATGTTCAGTAAAAATCTTATTTTGTTCAGCTGTAGCCAAACGCGCAAACAATGGCAGAATTTCAGTATTTTTTAAATTAGATCTTCGCAAAAACGCGCTTGTTTCCATAATATCGCGTTCTCCCGGCAAAAATACTAAAACATCACCAGGACCTTCTTGCTGTAAAAATTTAAAAGCTTTTAAAATCGCATGATTTAAATCTATTATTTCGTCTTCACTTTCATCCTTAAGTTCTTCGTTTTCTTCAATTTCACGAACTAAAGGCATATAAACAACATCCACAGGGAAAGTACGACCGGAAACTTCAATAATGGGAGCATCATTAAAATGTTTTGAAAAACGCTCCGGATCTATTGTCGCTGAAGTAATGATAAGCTTTAATTCCGGACGAACTTTTAAAATTCTTTTTATGTATCCTAAAAGGAAATCAATATTTAAAGAACGTTCATGCGCCTCATCAATAATGATACAGTCATAATTTAACAGCAGGCGATCACTTGCCGTTTCAGCAAGTAAGATACCGTCGGTCATAAGTTTTATATAGGAATTATCAGATCCGAGATCTGTAAAACGCACTTTATAACCAACACTTTTACCTAATGTTTCATGCAATTCATCTGCAATACGAGCTGCTACAGCACGTGCAGCAATTCTTCTTGGCTGAGTATGTCCAATATAACCTTTAATACCTAATCCGGCCTCAAGACACATCTTGGGGATTTGTGTTGTTTTACCCGAACCGGTTTCACCGGCAATAATCACTACCTGATTAGATTTAATTGCTGAAATAATTTCATCTTTTTTTAAACTTACAGGTAAATTTTCATCAAAAGAAACCTTAGGCTTTTGCTCTATTCTTGTTTTTATTTCATTTTGCGCTTCTATAAGTTTCAATAAAAAAGTGTCTTTTTCACTGTCAAAGACACTTTTTGAACTATTTAAAAGCTTTTTCAAATCTCCTGACAAAATTCTGCGATTTTGATAGGAGATTTCATTCAATCGTTTTTGTACATCATCTAAAAATGATTTATCTATCCATCCGTTTTTTTTACTATTATTTTCTGTTTTTTTTTCAATCATGATTATTAGCGTAAGTTTCTTTTACAAGTTTAGTCAGACCGACTTTATTGACTTTATCGCCTGACATTTCAACTACAGTCAAACGCACGTCAATAAGAGAAATACTTTCACCGGTCTCAGCAAATCCGCCGATATGATAATCCATAAACTCGGATAAATTCATATCTTCTTCAAATGAAGTCAACTCAATTCCATATGCTTTTGACAGCTCATTCATTTTCTCGCTGCCGTTCAAAATGATATCTCCGGTATAGCGCTCTAAATACTTAGGCGGCTTATCTTGAGCAAATACCGAATTAAATAAAACTTCATCTGTACTATGCCCGATAACGCTTACTATATCGCCACGCTTTAACAACAGATCACCTTGGGCTTTTAAGATATGCCCGTCTCTGAATATTGCAGCAATTCTCGAACGTTTAGGGAATCTTAAGGTACGAAGAGAAACCCCCTCCATGCCTTGGCGTTTTATTTCATAATTATATAAAGCAAAATCATCAGAAACTAAAATACCCAACTCGGACTTATTAATAGGGGCATCAGAGGCCGGAGCATAGACTCTAAATAATTTTGCCGAAACAACTAAAGAAGCTCCCTGCACCAATAAAGAAAACAAAACTACAATAAAGGCTACATTAAAATAAAGCTGAGCATCAGGGACTCCTTTCATAACAGGATATATGGCTAACACAATAGGAACGGAACCTCGTATTCCGACCCATGACATAAAAGCTATTTCCTTATTGGTGTAACGTTTAAAAAAGGGTTTAACACATAAAAATACTGCAATAGGACGGGCAATAAATGCCAAAACCAATGCCAATATAATGCCAGGTACAGCATACTCAAGCATTTTATGCGGAGTTACTAACAAACCTAAGAGCAAAAATAAAGTTATCTGAGCAAGCCATGTTAATCCTTCACCTACCGGAAGAATATAACTTAAAGGTCTTATATCTTGATTACCGATAACCATTCCGATAATAAATATTGCCAAGAAGCCTGAACCGCCTAAAGATGCAGTAACAGCAAACCCACATAAGCCAATACCGAGAACCAGTAACATGTATAAGCCCGAACTGATATTAATCATTGGAATTACCAAACGAGCAAAGAAACCGAATGTTACACCAAGGAAAATGCCTATTAGGAATTGACTTAAAAAAATCATGGCAATTTGAGCCGCACCGGTTGCTTCCTGATTTACTGCAGAAATAAGTACCACAGTAAGCAAAATCGCCATAGGATCGTTTGTTGCAGATTCAATTTGCAAAGTAGAACTGATACGCTCTTTTAAATGTACTCCACCGTTTCCAAGTAAAGAAAAAACTGCTGCCGCATCAGTCGAACCGACGATAGAACCAACCAACATTGCTTCCACAATGGTCAGATCAAAAAGCAAATAAGCACCAAGTCCAGTAATTGCAGAAGTAAAAACAACACCGATAGTCGCTAATAACACCGATTCCGACGCAACAGATCTGAAAGTTCTGAAATTAGTCCGCAATCCACCATCAAGCAATATAACGGCCAACATTAAATTTGCTATAAAGTAAGCTGAAGAGTAATCGTTATAAACAATATGGAAAAAGACACCGTCTTCACCCGACAACATACCGATAGCTAAAAACAACAGCAAAATCGGTGTTCCGAAAACAGCAGAAAGTTTACTTGCTAAAATAGCAATAGTTAAAAGCAAACCTCCGATAAAAAAGACGTAATTAATGTCAATATTGGCCACTCTGATAGATTCCTGAAAAAAGATGGGAAAACAAAAACTCACATTATATTAAAGGATAAAAATGATATTTTTATGTATGTTTGATAAAAATTTTTAAAAATACCGCAAAAAATTTTTTTATTTTTTAAAATCAATTGGTTAATGATTAATATCTGATTTTACCCGTAAATTTGATCGCACCATATATAAAACCATCTGCACCCATTAACGATCATTGTTAATTTAAGTGTTTGCCCTGAAAGTTTGTCTAAGCTAAAATCTACACATATTTTTTATTGTTAAGGATTTTTCCATGTGTTCAATTTTCGGAATTTTAGACATTAAAGAGCATCCTGAAGCCTTGCGTCGCACCGCTCTTGAGATGTCTCGGCGTCAACTTCACCGCGGTCCTGACTGGGAAGGAATTTACCAAGGTGAAAAAGCTATTGTCGTCCATGAAAGATTATCTATTGTTGATCCTTCAAACGGAGCACAACCTTTATATAATGACAATCGCACTCATGTTTTAGCCGCTAACGGTGAAATTTACAATCACAAACAATTAAAAAGTGAACTTACAATTCCATACAATTTTAAAACCGGTTCCGACTGCGAAGTAATTTTAGCTTTATACGAAGAATTCAAACAAACCGGAAAGCCATTTCTTGATCGCCTTATCGGCGACTTTGCTTTCCTTATTTATGATGCAGAAGACAATACTTATTTTATTGCTCGCGATCATATGGGTATCGTACCAGTTTATGTCGGGTCCGATAATGAAGGACGCTTTTACGTTGCTTCTGAAATGAAAGCCCTAACTCCCGTATGTGATACCGTAAAAGAATTTCCTCCCGGATCTTACTTGTATTCAAAAGAAGATCGCGAATTCCATCGTTATTACAAACGCGATTGGATGGAATACGATAACGTCAAAGACAACAAAACTTCCGTTGAAGATCTGAAAAATGCTTTAATGGACAGCGTTAAGCGCCAGTTGATGTGTGACGTTCCTTACGGTGTGCTTTTGTCCGGAGGTCTTGATTCATCAGTCATTTCTGCAATTGCCAAACATTTTGCAGAAAGACGTGTTGAAGACGACGGCAAGACCGAGGCATGGTTCCCGCGACTCCATTCTTTTGCCATCGGTCTTGAAGGTGCCCCTGATCTTAAAAAAGCCCGCGTTGTTGCAGATTATCTCGGTACCGTCCACCACGAAATTCATTACACAATTGAAGAAGGCATAGATGCATTGCGTGACGTTATTTATCATATTGAAACATATGATGTCACCACTATTCGTGCCTCAACTCCTATGTACCTCATGGCTCGCTACATTAAAGCCATGGGTATCAAAATGGTATTATCAGGTGAAGGATCTGATGAAATTTTCGGCGGCTACCTCTATTTCCATAAAGCACCTAATGCCAAGGAATTCCATGAGGAACTCGTCCGTAAATTATCACAACTTCACTTATACGACTGCTTGCGTGCCAATAAGTCTTTGATGGCTTGGGGTGTGGAAGGCCGCGTGCCTTTCCTTGATAAAAAATTCCTTGATGTCGCCATGCACGTAAATCCTCAAGATAAAATGTGCCCCGGCAAAACCATCGAAAAGAAAGTTCTGCGTGAAGCTTTTGAGGGCATGCTTCCTTCTGAAGTATTGTGGAGACAAAAAGAACAGTTCTCCGACGGCGTCGGTTACTCTTGGATCGATGCTTTACGTGATTATGCTGAAAAGCAAGTTTCAGATCGTAAATTTGCCGAACGAGCAGATCGCTTCCCTGTCAATACTCCGGTTACCAAAGAAGCTTATCTCTATCGTGAAATCTTTGAAGAACTCTTTAAACTCCCTTCTGCAGTCAAGACCGTTCCTTACGGTAAGTCGGTTGCTTGTTCTACCGAAACTGCAATTGCTTGGGACGAAAAGTTCAAAAATATGGCCGATCCTTCAGGACGCGCTGTAACTGATATTCATGATAATGCTTATGAAATGGGACATAAGCTGTAATTATTTTAATGTTGGCAATAAGGCTGCCTTTGGGCAGCCTTTAATTTATTAGCGACTTTTATCTCATGGCTTTAACAGGTCTTACAAGAACTCCATATTTCCCGGTTTTAACCGCCCTATTTCCGCAAGATAATAATAGCGTTTTATTGCTATCTGCATTACTTTACTGGTGCTCCCGCTTTCGTAACAGTTCTTTCAATGAAAGAACCCATATCGGTCAATTTGCCGTGCATTTAAATCTTTCTATTGAACAAATCAAACACTCGCTTAACGAAATAAAAAAATTAAACATAATTGATGAAAAGCGAGAATTAATTGAAACAAAAAAAGATCCGTCATTAGGAAATCAAAACTCAAATAAGATAAAAGAAAATATTCTTCTTAACATTAACTATAAAAAACTCTCAGAATTATTAAAAAGCCACAATATAGATCTAAGTGCAAAAGTTCTTAAACATAGCGCAGATGACAGTTTTGACTTTTTTGCAACCATAGGAGACTATGCTCTGCCTCTTGAACAAAAACTAATAGGTTGCGCCAAAGACAAAATCTTTACAGATGTGGCTTTTGCACTTGCCAAACTTTTAGTTTATATAGCTAATCTTGAAGATGATTTTGCCTTTAAAGCATTAGCACCGGGATGGAGAATGTTAATTCAGCCGCCGGCTACTTATCAGGATATCGCATCACGCTGGCTTGGCGAAGATGATAGAGCTATAGATATTGAATTTAGCGACGGCACTTTTTTCTTGCCGGATGGAGATAAATACGGCGCCCAAGAGCATTTATGCCTGCAAAGAGGAAAAAAAGAAGAGCCGCAAATTTTAGCTGCTGCTTTTTTATTAACAGCTCAGGAATCATCACAATACCAATTACGATTTATTTCTGATTTATCTCCTGCCTTATTAGAAAAAGCCATTAATCTTGTAAATCGTGCACTAACTATTAAACCCAAACTTTTAGATATTTATTATCGAGAATTGATGTAACAAGTAAAGGAAATTACATAATGCTTAATCTTCCTAATCCTAACGACATATATACCAACGAGTGGCATACAACTGTATTTTTAAAAAACGTAATCAAAGCCCCGAATATTCATATTGGAGATTTTACCTATTATGATGACAGTATTAACGATCCTAAAGACTTTGAACAAAACCAAGTTCTCTTTAATTACCCTAGTTTCGGCGATCATTTGATTATCGGTAAATTCTGCCAAATTGCTCAAGGAACTACTTTTATTATGGGACCGGCTAATCATAGATTAAACTCAGTCACAACTTATCCTTTTAATGTTATGGGAGGAGAATGGACCAATGCTACAGCCCCTCATTTATCTGAATTACCGCACAAAGGAGATACAATAATAGGTAATGATGTCTGGATCGGTAAAAACGCTGTAATCATGCCTGGCAGCAAAATCGGTGATGGTGCTATTGTTGCCGCATATAGTGTTGTTAGCGGTAAAATTGATTCTTATACTGTCGTAGGCGGCAATCCGGCACAAAAAATAAAGAATCGGTTTGATGAAGAGCTAAAAAATCTGCTTTTACAATATAAATGGTGGAATCTACCTATAAGAAGAATTACAGAAATACTGCCTCAACTGTGTTCCGCCAATTTAGATGAAGTAAGAAAATTTATCAAACGAGAGTTGTTAAATCAAACGGCTTAATTGCATTTTTTACTATTAAAAATACAAATATCCTCTATAGATGAATAAATCAATTTTTTTTATAAAGAAAAAGAAAAACAATGTATCGCAAACCATGTTCTTCTGCTATAAAAACACCTAAAAGAGTTAATGCCAACCCAATTAAAATTTTTACAGTTACCACTTCATGCAAAATAAGAACAGAAGTTATAACAGTGATTACAGGAACAGCATAAATATAAACATCTGTTTTTACTGCACCTAAAATTTTCACAGCAAAATTCCAAGTTACAAAACATAACGCAGATGCGCCTAAGCCCAAAAAAAGGAAATTAAAATAAACTTCAGGTTTAAACAATAGATCTTGATTTAAAGAAAAATCAAAAACAAACGATAAAGGCAATATAAAAATCAAACCGTAAAAAAACACTCTACGCGTTAACAAAATTGTATTTATTCCAAACTCTCCGAGTTTTTTAGTCAATAAAGAATAAATTGCCCAAATTAAAGCAGCTAACACTGCCAAACAATCACCGATAAAATTAAATTCAACAGATTGGTTATCAAAACTTATTAGTACAACTCCGCCAAACGCTATTACACAACCGATACAAAAAGAAATACCGATTTTTTCTTTTTTCAACTTAAAAAAACGAGATAGGATAACTGTAAATAAAGGAGCCAAACAAATAAGTACACCGACATTTGAGGCCAAAGTGTAGGAAAGAGCTATATTTTCACACAAATAGTAAAGACAAATTCCGCACATTCCGGCAAATAAACAAATTAATTCTTGCTTAAAAGACATACCCTTTAAACGTCGCGGATAAATAATATATAAGGCACAATATCCCAGAAGAAAACGCACTGCCAAAATTTCTACCGGAGTAAAAAATTGCAATAATACTTTAGTAGAAATAAATGTTGTACCCCAAATTAATATAGTCAATAACACAGCCACGTGTCCTAAAACTTCTTTATTTTCCATATTTTTTATATCTATTTTTTAATAAAAATATCCCGATATATTCTGGGAGTCACACCAAAAAAAGCTTAAAATAATGAGTAAAATGACTTTGATCCGTAAAACCTGAATTTAAAGCTACATCTAATCGTCATAATGGATAAAAAAAACAGAAATAACTCTATAAAAGGCATTGGCTGTATAATAATTAACAACTAAAAAACAACAGTTCAAAATTAACTATCAATAAAACAAAAAAGCTTAACCTCTATAAAATTAATATCATAAAACTCACCTTACAGCATTAAGGAAGTAATATGGGTAGACTTGTACGTTTTTTATTAGTACTTAATATGTGGCTTGGATTTAACTACGGCGTTCTATTTAATCTTTATCAAGCACTTCCTACAAATGATCGTTTTTTATTCATGTTTGTTTATATAGTACTTATAACACTTCCTCCTTGTATCTTCTATGCATATATAACTTTTATTTATGAAAAAAACTACGTTCATTACTATGAGTTAAAAAAATTCACTCAAAAGAAGCTGCGGAGCAACACCATGCTAATTGAGACATTAATGGCAGGAGCAGGCCTTATCTACAGAGACGGCGGTTATAAGTCACCGGAATTTAACAGTAAGCTTTTGCTGCTACAAAAGCAAATAAGCTTAACAGATACGCAAATAGAACAACTAAAGAAAACTTTTCTTAATGGACAAAGTACAAATTTTCCGATTAAATCATTTATTCATCATTTAAGTTTAATAAGAAAAATATATGGGCCGCATTTTAGTTCTTGGATGTTTTTAGCTTTAATCAAATTGCTTGAAGTATCTGGACACCCCATTACCTATCAGCAATCTTTACTTAAAACCATAGAAAGAATACGAGGAGGGCTTAAGCTAAAACAAGACATATATTATCGTCTTGAAAACAACTTTTTATTATTTGACAGTAAACAAAAATCAAATTTTACAAATTACTCAAAATACACTTATTTCTATTCATTCTCAGAAACAAGCGGACTACAACAAAAGCTCAAATTAGCATATGAAATTTTAGGCTTGCCAATTAATGCATCTAGCGAAGAGGTCCGTCATCAATACCGTAAACTGGTATTTAAATACCATCCGGATCGTCTCTCTCAAGCCAAACAACAAAATCCTGAAATTTTAAAAGAAACAAAAGAAAAACTAGAAAAAATTTATTCTGCTTATCAAACTATTTGTAAATACAATCATATCCATGTCCTTAAGCATATGAAAAATTAG
>NZ_GL831038.1 GCF_000188195.1 Succinatimonas hippei YIT 12066 | reverse complement strand
ATTATTCGATGACGTTGTCAACAACACCGGCACCAACGGTACGGCCGCCTTCACGAATAGCAAAGCGCTCGCCCTTGGCCATTGCAACCGGGTGAATCAAGGTTACGGTCATCTTGGTGTTGTCACCAGGCATTACCATCTCAACGCCTTCTTCCAAATCAATAGTACCGGTAATGTCTGTGGTACGGAAGAAGAACTGCGGACGATAGCCCTTGAAGAACGGAGTATGACGGCCGCCTTCATCCTTGCTCAATACGTATACGCCGGCATCAAACTTGGTGTGCGGAGTAATTGAACCCGGGGCTGCCAATACCTGACCGCGCTCGACGTCTTCACGCTTGGTTCCGCGGAGCAATACGCCGACGTTGTCACCGGCCTGTCCCTGGTCCAAAAGCTTACGGAACATTTCTACACCGGTTACTACGGTCTTGGCGGTAGGACGAATACCGACGATTTCTACTTCGTCGCCTACCTTGACAATTCCGCGCTCAACACGGCCGGTTACTACGGTACCGCGTCCGGAAATCGAGAAAATGTCCTCAATCGGAAGCAGGAACGGATGGTCGATATCACGCTTCGGCTCAGGAATGTAAGTATCCAATGCATTGGCCAACTCGAGGATCTTGTCTTCCCACTGCTTCTCGCCGTTCAATGCACCTAATGCTGAACCGCGAATTACCGGAGTGTCATCTCCCGGGAAGTCGTACTGGTTCAACAAGTCACGTACGTCCATCTCTACCAATTCAAGCAGCTCTTCGTCGTCTACCATATCGCACTTGTTCAAGAAGACGATAATGTACGGTACGCCTACCTGACGGGCAAGCAGAATGTGCTCACGAGTCTGCGGCATAGGACCGTCGGTGGCTGCTACTACCAAAATTGCACCGTCCATCTGGGCTGCACCGGTAATCATGTTCTTGACGTAGTCAGCGTGGCCCGGGCAGTCAACGTGTGCATAGTGACGCTTCTCGGTGTCGTACTCTACGTGTGCGGAGTTAATGGTAATACCACGTGCCTTCTCTTCAGGAGCATTGTCGATCTGATCGAATGCCATTGCGTTACCGCCGAAATGCTCGGAAAGAACCTTGGTCAATGCAGCGGTTAAAGTGGTCTTGCCGTGGTCAACGTGACCGATGGTGCCTACGTTAACGTGGGGCTTAGAACGTACATACTTTTCCTTTGCCATTTTTTAAAATTCCTAT
>NZ_GL831037.1 GCF_000188195.1 Succinatimonas hippei YIT 12066 | reverse complement strand
GGTTTTAGCCGCTGATCTTTTTTGATAAACAAAATCCCCGCTTTAATTGCAAAATAAAGCGGGGATTTTAAGTAAATATACAGCAAAAAAGATCTTAACGCTTAATTACATCAGCAATTGCCTTGGCCAAAGCATCAACATTCTCTGCATTAATTCCGGCAACGCAGATGCGTCCTGAGCCGACGATATAAATGCTGAATTCTTTACGTAAAATTTCAACCTGATCTTTATTTAATCCTGAGAAAGAGAACATACCGTTTTGCTCAGTGATGAAATCAAAATCACCGGCCCCTGCTTCTTTTAATTTTTCAACCAAAAGAACACGCATATTGCGAATACGCTCACGCATTGCGGTCAATTCACTTTCCCAAAGGGCACGCAATTCATTATTGGACAAAACGGTAGTAACTACCTTTTCACCATGAGCCGGAGGGTTGGAAATTGCAGTACGTACAGCAATCTTCATCTGAGACAAAACTCTTGCTGCTGTTTCCTTATCTGCACTGACGATAGTCAATGCGCCGACGCGTTCATTGTAAAGTCCAAGATTCTTTGAATATGAGCTTGCGATAATCATTTCTTTGCAGCGAGAAGCGATGATGCGCAATCCTTGAGCATCCTCCTCAATACCATGGCCGAAACCTTGATATGCAAAGTCTATAAAAGGCAGCAATTTCTTTTCAGAAATAAAATCGGCAATACGCTCCCACTGTTCAACAGTAGGATCAATACCTGTAGGGTTGTGGCAGCAGGCATGAAGAACTACTACATCGCCCTCTTCTGCTTGATTTAAAGTCTCAAGCATTCTCTCAAAAGCAAGACCGTGAGTTGCTCTGTCATAATAAGGATAACGCTCAAACTTAAGACCTGCAGCAGTAGCAATCTGATAATGGTTAGCCCAAGTAGGATCGGAAATCCACATTTTAGCGGCAACATTCTGCTGCTTAATAAAGTCAGCACCGATACGCAAAGCACCGGTACCGCCGGGGCAATGACAAGTAACGGCACGGCCGCCGTCAACCAACTCGCTGTCGGCACCAAAAATGAGTTCACGAGTCAAACGGCCGAACTCCGGCAAACCGGTAATCGGCAAATATGATTTGGTAGTCTCAGTTTCAAATATCAGCTTTTCAGCCTGCTTGACGCAGTCAAGGATCGGAGTGACGCCTGCTTCGTTTTTATAAACGCCCACACCTAAATTAATTTTTTTAGGATTAGGATCGTTTTTAAAAGTTTCGGTAAGACCGAGGATCGGATCGGCAGGAGCTGCTTCAATATGATCAAAAAACATCTTTTTTCTACCTACTGTTAACTGACTAATTCCCGAACTTTTTTTGAATATATCCGGGGATTTTATTGGGTTACCGGATTTTACCGATAACGGCAAACCATCTCTTCGTCAAGCGGTTAAACGGGCTTTATTTAATTCCGCAAAAGTGCTTAAACTCTGCAAAAGTCGTATTGTTTGTCATATCTTTAAAACAATTACCACAAGCAAAATAAAAGCATGTGCCACTATATCACAAAAACACACTGATATTTGATATAGCGCACACTTTTGTAGCAAAGAGATACATCCCAAAATAATGCAGCTTAAACATCTTTCTAAAAACTCAAGAAAAATTACTTGGTTTTGAGCATTAGTTCACTAACACTGCCAAGACAAATAAGGTAGAATTTCAACGCTGGTTTTTTAATAAACCGTTTTTTATTTCACGTTATAAACTATGGAGAGAGCTTCGTGTCACGCTCAATTATGCTTGTCCCGACAGCAAAGTCTACCGGGATTTTTACCGCTAGTTTAGGTTTAGTAAAAGCTTTAAAAGATAAAGGCGTAAATGCCGCTTTATTCCGTCCCTTTGACTGCTGCAAAAATGTTTGCGCATGCAAAGACTCTTATTCAGTAAGCTTCTGCGACGCTGTAAAACAGATAGCTGCAGGCGAAAGAACTGAACTTTTAGAGAAAGTAGTAGCCAATTTCAAACGTTTCCTTGCTGACACTAAAGCCGACGTGGTCATCGCAGAAGGCGTCGTTAACGACAAACTTGATCAAGATAAATTAAACGCAGACGTATGCCACGCCCTTGATGCCGATATCGTTGTTGTAAACTTAGGCAAATGTGCTAAAGCAAAAGCTTTGAATGCTGTTACATTGCAGGCTTTCGGCAATTCAGGCAAAACCCGCGTTGTAGGCAACATCATTTTAAACCGCAATGCTCCTAAAGACGCACACGGTGAAAAGCGCCTGGTTCTGGCAGGCAACGGCGGTGAATTTACCGCTTGCTGCGATAACTGTGCAATTGACAATATTATTGCCGATATTCCTTTTGATATGTACAACTACGCCGTCCGCGCCAAAGATATTGCTGACTTCATCGGCGGTAAAGTCATAGCCGGAGATGCCGAAGCCCGCGGCTTCCGCGTAGTGTTCGATCTCAAAGACAAGAACAAAAAGCATGTCCTTATTACCGAAACCCTGCCTACCGAAGCAGAATCAGGCATCGTAATCTTAGCTAAAGGTATTGAAGGTCAATTATCAAATGTCAACGCTGTAATCAGCTCCGAGCAAAATGTTTGGGACATCGCCAAGACTTTAGCCCGCATGCCTGCTCAGCTTGCAGCTGATGATACAGCTCGTGCCGACAAGGCTGCCGAATTTGCCGCTCCTTACTTTGATGCAGATGCTCTTGCCGCTTTAAGTAAAGTTGATGCTGATCGTACTCCGCTCATGAGCCCGGCAGCTTTCCGCTTAAAGTTAACCGAGCTTGCCCGTGCCGCTCACAAGCGCATTGCTTTACCTGAAGGTGATGAGCCTCGTACCGTTTGTGCTGCCGCCAAAGTTGCAGCTTCCGGCATCGCTACTCCAGTTCTTTTCGGAAAGAAAGACAAGATTTTAGCAGTTGCTAAAGAACAAGGTGTAACTTTAGGTGAAGGCGTACAATTCGTCGATCCTGAAGAAGTTCGTATGAACTATGTAGCACGCTTGGTTGAACTGCGCAAGAAGAAAGGTCTTACCGAAGAACAGGCTATCGACATGCTGAAGGATAATGTCGTTTTAGGCACCATGATGCTTGAGCGTAACGAAGTCGACGGCTTGGTTTCAGGCGCTGTACATACCACTGCCAACACTATTCGTCCGCCTCTGCAGATCATCAAAACCGCTCCTAATGCATCACTCGTTTCTTCAGTATTCTTTATGCTGATGCCTGAGCAGGTTTATGTCTTCGGTGATTGTGCCATCAATCCGAATCCTACGCCTGCCGACTTAGCCGAGATAGCCATTCAGTCAGCTGATACCGCTAAGACTTTCGGTATTGACCCTCGTGTAGCAATGGTAACCTATTCCACCGGAACTTCAGGCAAGGGTCCTGATATCGACACCGTAACCGAAGCTACCCGAATTGCCAAAGAAAAGCGTCCTGATCTTAATATTGACGGACCGCTGCAGTACGACGCAGCCGTAATGCCGAATGTTGCAGCCCAGAAAGCTCCTGGCTCAACTGTTGCCGGTAAAGCTACCGTCTTTATTTTCCCGTCTCTTGAAGTAGGTAACGTTGTTTACAAAGCAGTACAGCGTTCTGCCGACTTGGTCTCTATCGGACCTATGCTTCAGGGTATGAGAAAACCGGTAAACGACCTGTCACGCGGTGCTTTAGTTGACGATATTATTTACACTATCGCCATTACCGCCATTCAGGCAACTCAGGAATAATATTTACCTTGATATTTATAGGGCGGCACAACATGCCGCCCTTTTCATATACGTATTATGAATATTCTTATAATCGGAGCCAGCGGTTATCTAGGCCGGGCACTTACAGTAAAACTGCACACGAAAGGAAATACGCTGTACCTGCTTGGTCGCGATAAAAATAAAACATTTGAAGTTTTCCGTCCCATTCTTTCTTCCCGGGTAACTTTTCCTAAAATCTTGGATTATAAAGATGAGCTTCCTGATGCAGATGCTGTTATAAATTTAGCAGGTGAAAGCATAGCTGCAAAACCGCTTACCAATAAGCGCTTAAAAACATTGCAAAATTCAAGGCTTGACGTACTTACGCATCTTGAAAACAAATTAAAAAAATATTCTCGTAAAGACAGAATTTTAATTCAGGCAAGCGCTCTTGGCATATATCGTGACAACTCATCAAGTATAGGCAATGATGAACTTGCTTTAATCTGTAATGCGATTGAAGATAAGGCATTAAGCTTAAACAGCACGTTCTCCCGCATAGTAGCGTTACGCCTCGGCATTATCTTAGGCAAAAACAGTCCTTTTATACAAAACATAAATAAACTTCCCCCTATCAAATTTATCGGTAAAGAAAAGCACATCGGATGGATTAGTATTGATGATGCGGTCAATGCCGTTATTTTTATAATAAACAATAATAAAATAACAAAAAATTGCGATTTAACAGCGCCTTATCCTGCCTTACGCAACGAACTGATGGCTTTAAGATCTTCTTCGATTCTTCCGGCGATCCCTATCCCTTCATGGTGCTTAAAATTTAAAGATAAGCGCGGACTTTTATTAAATAAAGAACAGTCAATCATTCCGCACACTCTTTTAGAACTCGGATTTACCTTCAGTTTTACTACTCTAAACGAGCTGAAAAAATCTTTGTAAATCGCATTTACGCAAACGCTTTCAAAATTATGCGTCATCAACGCGCATTTGCGTTGTAAGTAACAAAATTAACACTGTTATTTTGCTATTATTCTCAATGTTAGCCTTTATTTCACTCAAATTGCATGAGGTTCACATGTTAGAACAATTAAAGCATGACGTTTTCAAAGCCAATTTAGACCTTCCCAAACACGGGCTAGTCACTTTTACTTGGGGTAATGTCTCAGGTATCGATCGTGATTCAGGCTTAATGGTTATTAAACCGTCCGGTGTTGATTATGAGACTATGACTGCTGACGATATGGTAGTTATTGACATCGAAACCGGCAAAAAAGTTGAAGGCAAATTAAATCCTTCTACAGATACGGATACCCATATTGAACTTTATCGTGCCTGCCCGGATATTATGGGCATCGTTCATACCCACTCACGCTATGCAACTTCCTGGGCACAAGCCGGTAAAGATATTTTGGCTTTAGGCACTACCGGTGCTGATTATTTCTACGGTCCGGTTCCCTGCACCAGAAAGATGACCGATGATGAAATCAACGGTTCTTACGAAGCAGAGACCGGTAAAGTAATTGTCGAAACTTTCCAAAAACGCGGTATCAAGATGAAAGATATCCCTGCCGTTTTGGTCAACTCACACGGACCTTTCTGTTGGGGAACCTCTCCTGACAACGCCGTTTATAATGCCGTAGTATTAGAAGAAGTTGCTTTTATGGCTTTCCATTCCCAGATGTTGTGTGAAGGCAAATTAGGCCCTATGCAGCAGACTCTGCTTGATAAGCACTATTTAAGAAAGCACGGTGAACATGCCTACTACGGTCAGGGCGATCATCACTGATCTTTATTGAAAATTTTTATGTTTAAAGCCGCACTTTGTTTGCGGCTTTTTCATATTAAAATCAAATTTAGATGCTAAAAAAAAGAGCACTGTCTTTTTAGATAGTGCTCTTTATTATCTAATTAAATGCTAATTAGATATATTTAAATCCGATTTCTTTAATCTTTTCAGACCAAATCTTCGGGCCTACGGCATGAATATTATTGCCTTCGCTGTCAACAGCTACGGTAACCGGCATATCCTGAACCTTGAATTCATAAATAGCTTCCATACCGAGATCTTCAAAAGCCAACACACGAGCTGCTTTAATAGCCTTGGAAACAAGGTATGCGGCACCGCCGACGGCCATAAGATATACAGCTTTATGACGCTTAATGGATTCAACAGCCACAGGACCGCGTTCTGACTTACCGATCATACCGAACAAACCGGTTTGAGAAAGCATAGTCTCAACGAACTTATCCATGCGAGTTGAAGTAGTAGGACCTGCAGGGCCGACAACTTCATCACCTACTGCAGGAACAGGTCCTACGTAGTAAATCATCTTGCCGTGGAAATCAACACCCTCAGGCAAAGGCTTGCCTTGAGCAATCAAATCGCAAATGCGCTTATGAGCTGCATCACGACCGGTTAAAATGGTACCTGATAACAATAAAGTATCACCCATCTTCCAGGTTGCAATCTCTTCTTTGGTTAAAGTGTCAAGATTGACGCGTTTGACATTGGCTGAATTACCGCCGATTTCAATATCAGGATAATCATCAATTGAAGGAGGATCAAACTTGGCAGGGCCTGAACCGTCAAGGACAAAGTCAATATGACGGGTTGCAGCGCAGTTAGGAATAATTGTAGTGGCCTTGGATACGGCATGGCAAGGATAGCTCTTAACCTTAACATCAAGAACGGTAGTCATACCGCCCAAACCTTGAGCACCGATACCGAGCTTATTGATCTTGTCATAAAGCTCTAAACGAAGTTCTTCTTCAGCATTCTTAGGTCCGCGCTTAATCAAATCCTGAATGTCGATCGGATCGTTTAAAGCTTCTTTAGCCAAAATTGCTGACTTTTCAGGGGTACCGCCGACACCGACGCCTAAAATTCCCGGAGGGCACCAGCCTGCTCCCATAAGCGGGATCTCATGTAAAATCCAGTCAACAATAGAGTCGGACGGATTTAACATCTTCATATGAGTCTTGTTTTCTGAACCGCCGCCTTTGGATGCAATAGCAACTTCTACCTTATCGCCTTTGACCATTTCAATATGGACTACAGCAGGAGTATTGTCTTTAGTGTTGACACGCTTTCCGATAGGATCCATCAAAACCGACTTACGCAAAGGATTGGTCGGACAGCAATATGCACGGCGAGTGCCTTCGTCAACCATTTCCTGAACGGTCATGTCACCTTCGAAACGAACATCCATACCGATTTTAACAAAACAAGTAACTGCACCGGTATCTTGGCACAAAGGACGATGACCGATAGCACACATCTTGGAATTAACGAGGATCTGAGCGATAGCTGCTTTTGCAGACGGATTTTCTTCAATGTCATAAGCGCGCTTCATAGCTTGAAGGAAGTCACGCGGATGATAGTAAGAAATAAACTGTATTGCTTCATAAATGGAATCAATGAAGTCTTGAGTCTTAATTAAAGTGGTCATGGCAATTTCCTAACTGAAACAAAAACAGCCTTGTTTTTATTGGAAATTAAGGCTTACGGAAGATTATACCGCAATCCGTGTTTTTAGTGATGATAAGGAGTTATTTAACTTGTAAAACTGCGACATAGAGAAAATAATAAATGAAAAAAGGATACCCGTAAGGCCTACGGATATCCTTTACTTCAGACTATGAGGAATTTAGAACAGTACTTCGTTGTACGATTCTTTAGTAGCAAAAGGACCTGCAAGAGGATTAACCGTACGTCCGTTGTCAAAATAATCATACTTAAAGACAATAGGAGAACCATCAGGGTTTTCAAATTTCTCTTCAGGTTCAAAAGCTTCACCTAAAGTTTCCGTCGAAATAATTTCGGTTTCAAACTCAGGAAGAACTTCATTAAGATTGGTATATAAATGATATTTACCGTCTTTTTCTACCAAATCTACATAAACCTTATTATCAACGATGCGGAAATTCTTCTCTTTAGTGCAAGGCTTTGCCCCATTGCAGAAAACGTTTCCGCCGGTAGAAACCGGTAAATGCTTATAGTATTTATTACGATCTTCTACAGCCCCCGTATCCCCTGAGACGAAAAATTGCTGTAAAAACTCTTCTCTAGTTGGATAATCATTAAAAGGAGCTGTACCGGTTACGGCAATGCGTTCCCAATTCTTTTCTTTACTAACTTTTAAAAATTCTTCAGCAACCGGATTTTGGATAAAAATATTATTATAGAAACGATCATCACCGTGCAAAATAGTCATGAAACCAGCAACTTCAGTGCGATGAGCTACATGATATGGTGTATACCTGGGTTGATTGGTACCGGCATTGTTTGTACCGCTTCCAACATAGATGAAAGGTCCGCTTATTATATTATGGACCATTGCTACACCTTGTGTTGCAAGCTTACAGCTAAAAATTGACAACAATATATTATTATCAATTAAGGTTGGCCCATGGCTTACTTCAACGAAAATATCCTCGCCTAAGGACAACTCCTGAGGTAATTCAGTACCCAAAGGAGGAGTGTTATCATGCATAAGGTTCTGAGTTACGCGAGTACCTTGAGCCTGCCAATCAAGCCAAATTCCGCGAGTACAGTGATGAATATGGTTGCGCCTAAATATAACGTCAATTGCAGCATGCAGTTTGATACCACCGATTTCAGCACCTTTAAGCTGCTGTTTATTATTAATATGGTGAATATGATTGTCCTCAATAATTGAGAAAGCGCATCCTAAATGTCCTACTATACCTGCCTGTTCACAATCATGAATATCACAACCTCTGATAATATGAGAACCTATTTTCTCTTTAGTCCATCCTTCAATCTGAGCCTGGCAAATAGCGTCTCTTTCAGTCTGAGTACCATGTTTTACCCGACCTAAAGACCACTTATTCTCATTATTGGGCTGCAGATATTTGCCAAGAGAAATACCTACGCACTTTGAGTCGGATATTTCGCAATTTTCAATAACCCAACCCTTACTCCAATGAGGCCCAACCATTCCTTCCTGATATGCGGTCGGCGGTGCCCATTGAGTAGCAGCCTGCTTTACAACAAAGCCGGATAGAGTAATATAATCTACACCTGTTTTACTCGGATAGAAGCAATTACGGCGTACATTTATTTCAACGCACTCTACATTAGGATCAATACCGTGGAAATTAGCGTAAATTATGGTATTGCCTTTTTTTTGCTCTGTATACCAAGTGTATACGGTAAAAGACTTATCCCATGATTTCATGTCAACTTTAGGATTAATGACATCTTCAAGGTCATATACTTCAAACATGGAGCGACCGTTTAAATATACTTCACCGGTATGCGCATTATCAGCAAAATACCAGTCACCGAAAACCTTTGTGGTATATGGATTATAGTCATTAAAAATGCCGTTACCGATAGAGCTTACCCAGACATCTCCTTTATACTTTTTCCAATTGCTAATAACCTCAGCCCCGGTTATTACAGCCTTACGCGGTTCAACTGAACGATAAACAATCGGATGATCCACAGTGCCAGCATTAGCTGGATCTACATACTCACGATAAACTCCAGGAAAAACCAATACTTCATCACCGGCTTTTGCAAGCTTTGCCGCCTCAGAAATTGTTTTAAAAGGGGCACATTCCGTACCGTTACCACTGCGGCAGGCTTTTATGTTCACATAAATCTTCATTTTTTGTTCTCCTTTAATTAAGCTTGAGTTCTAAGCAGTTTGAACGGCTTCTTTTGCTTTTGACCTGCGTTCTGCCAAATCCTTAATAATTTGTGGATAAATCTTGTCAATATTTGTAAAGTACATTGCAACTAAAGCTATAGAGAATGTAACAATAGGAAGTATGAAAAATACAACCTGTTCAGTGAATAAAGTAAAATCAGACTGAACAGTTAAAGAAGGATCGTACTCCCCAAAAGCAAGCCCCCAGCCGACAATAGCGGAACCTAGACCAACACCGACTTTCATACCAAAAGAAGTTGCACTGTTGGTAAGTCCTACCTGATTTACGCCATTTTTCCATTCACCGTACTCAACAGCATCTGCAATGATGGTGAAAAGACCTGCACTAATCGGAGCATTACCTAATCCACGGATAATGGCACCAGCCATCACTCCTTCAATGTGTGGGGATGAAAGATACATAACAGCCATACCTAAAACCATTGCTCCCCACCCCATCATCATGAGTTTCCACTTGCCGAAATTATTAGCAAGGAAAGGAACAAACATCAAACTGACGAATTTTGCCCCCATATTGCATGCATTGATGCTGCCGAAGTAATTGATATCATGAAGAATATCACGGCAGAAATACACGCCCATACCATTGAAAATAGCATTATTGATGTAATACATCAGGAACATTATGCAAATGGTATAAAAATAACGATTCTTAAATAAAATTTTAAAAGATTCCAAAACAGGAAGATCTTCTTCCTGTTTTTTGTCTGAATCGGTTGCGATAGAGACAGAATCATTACGTTCTTTGACAACAAAGAACGTAGTAAGAAAACATAATGCTGACAAAACCGCAAAAATAACGGACATCATTGACCAACCAACAACATCAACCAGCGGCGGAACAACGTAAGCCAAAATAATAACGAAAACGCTTGTGCACATAAAACGTATGGAATTTGCCGAAATCTTTGATGGATTGTCATTAGTCATCAAAGTAAGCAATGCGTTATAAGAGAGATTACTGGCGGTATATGCAAAACAAGCAAGGAAAATATAGGTTAAGGAAGCATATATTATTTTCCCTGTCTCACTTAGACTGTCAGGTACTGAAAACAGCAGAATCAAACCGATTGACATCATAGGTGTTGACCATAAAATCCACGCTCTTGCTTTACCGAACCGGCTTTTAGTCCTATCTAAAATAACGCCAAAACCTAAATCCGTAACACCATCCAGTAATCGAGTTACCAGCATAATGGTACCGACTACAGCTGCACTGATGCCGACACTGTCGGTATAATACAAAGTTAAAAATGCCGCAACGGTTGACCAGACAAAATTACATCCAACATCGCCCAAAGCATAAGAAAAGCGTTCGCCGAATGAAATAGCATATGTTTTCTTTTCCATTTTTGCTCCTTACATTATTTACATGCCCTCGCGGGCATATAAAATGCTCTCGCGGGCGTTTTAAGTAAGATAGCAAATAATATCTTTTTTATAAAAAATAATTTTTTTAAATTAAGTTTGAGATCACATTTTTGCCCTCGTGGGCATATAAAAAACTAAGTTTTAAATATCGCTCTAAATACATTGCGAAATTAAAATGCCAAGCTGGGTATAATATTTATCAAAATCAATTTTTTCTTTATTAACCAAAATGTTAAAAGCCAAATCAAGCGGTTTCTTCGCTTGGATTTCCTCATTTTGAGTGATTACAGCAGAAATTATCCCATCTTGCATATACTTTTGACTAATCGGTAATAAATCATTAGTGATTATCTTTACATCAAGACCTTTTAGCTCTTCCCTAATTCTAGGACAAACAGAATAATCACCAGGATTTACCAAGTAAATAGCTTTAACCTTTTGCTCGCGTAAAAAATCAAAATCAACATCGATATAATCATTCTCCATTGTATGGGTATAAACTATTTCAATATCATGATATTTTTGAAATAACTCACCTTTAAATCCATGAACTCGCTCCATAAATGAAATTATTCTGGAACTACGATGACTCAAAATAGCAATTTTTCCTTTACTCTGCGTAATTAACGCAATTAGGCCAGCTGCAATTCTGCCTGACTTTTCATAATCACATCCTATATAACAATCTCTTTTATAAGATGTATCATCCATATTATAAAAAATCATCGGAATATGAAGCTCTTGTACCTTACAAAAAAGCGCATGCACATACGGCTGAAAAAATTCTTCATAAATTGGCAGTGCAATTAAAAAATCATAATTAAAATCAGCTGTTATTCTTTTTATATCTCCAAGAGGATCTGCTTGATCATGATCAAGAACCAAGAAATCTATAGTAATACCGAATCCGCGAAGTTCAGCTGCTTTGGCTTTTGCTAATTCAAAAATTCTGGCATGAAACTGACTGCTTTCAGAGCGATAAACCATATACAAAATCTTAAAATTTTGATTTTTAACGGCTAAATAACGTGCTGCAAGATTAGGTTCATAATCATATTCTTTTAAAACTGCTTCTATTTTTGCCAATGTGCTATCTTTTACCTTACTTTTATCTTTTAAAGCTCGAGCAACTGTACGGCGAGAAACTCCGGAAAGCTCAGCAATCTTCTCAAGTGAAATCATGTTAGTCCCATATTGTGTCTGCGTTTTTTACGATCAAAACATTACCTACAAATTGTAGTTTACATTCAATAAAAAGGCGTGCTTCATGACACGCCTTTAAATTTAAGATCACATAATTAAAATCAAAAATACCAGAACTAGTCCCGTTATTTATTCATTTTCCAAAATGAAACCTTGCTCTTTAATATAGCGAACTAATAATCCGCCGTCATTTTTACCTGAGAGCATAGCCTTACTTGCCTTAGTCCAATTCATATCCTCTTTAGCTTGATGCTGACGGTTTTTATAGTATTCAGCCATCTTTTCGTCATATTGCGCAAGTTCATTTTCATCGAAAGGATCCTGATACTCGTTTTCCGAGAAAAACCAATGTTTAGGCAAACGCGGCTTCTGCTCCTCTCTGAAATTCTCATCAGGGACACCAAGACATAAGCCTAAGGCAGGAAGTATGCCGTAAGGAACTTTTAAAAGCTCCGATACAACATCAATCTGCTTTTTATAACCGCCGATGATGACACCGCCAAGCCCCATGGACTCAGCTGCGGTTAAAACATTCTGGCATGCCAGAGCAACGTCATTTAAACCTGAATATAAAAGCTTAAAAGGAATTTTTGACGGCGGCAAAGCTACTGACTTTTGCAGTTTTGTGTAATCAATGCAAAACATCCAAAATTCAGCACAATTGGCAATGTGTTCTTGTCCTCCGGCACACTTGGCTATCACTTCAAGTTTTTCCCTATCGGTCACGCGAATAACTGTGACATCCTGTAAAAAACATGAAGTTGAAGTCTGCAGCATGGCATCCTGTAAATTGCTCACCTCTTCTTCGGTAAGAAGGCGTCCGGTGTAATTACGCATCGACTGATGGTGTTCAATAACCTTTAATGTTTCGCTCATTTTTAACTCCATTAATTACGCGGAACCAAATAAGCAGTATCAGTAATATGACCGCATTGAGCCCTTTGCAGTAATGCGGCATCAATAAGGCACAAAGCGAGCATTGCTTCGGCAATCGGAACAGCGCGGATTCCGACGCAGGGATCGTGTCTGCCTTTTGTTACCAAATCAATGCTGTTGCCCTGTCTGTCAATAGATTTTCCGGGGACCATAATACTTGACGTCGGTTTTAACGCAATTCTTACCTTTATTTCCTGACCGGAACTGATACCGCCCAAAATACCGCCGCTATGATTTGACATAAATCCGTCAGGTGCAATTTCGTCGCGAGCTTTTGAACCTAACATTGCCGCAAGAGCGAAACCGTCACCGATTTCCACGCCTTTTACGGCATTGATGCTCATCATGGCATGAGCTATGGTTGCATCAAGTCTGTCAAAAACAGGATTGCCCCACCCCACCGGAACATTATGAGCTCTAACCTCAACAATCGCCCCGCATGAATCATGCTTCATTCTCAAATCATCCATGAAGCTTTCCAGCATAGAAAGCTTAGAAGCATCGGCAAAATTAAAAGCATTATTTAAAGCTTCTGCGGCATCATATTTATCAGTTGCTATAGAACCTATAGCAGTTACGCATCCTGAAATTTCTACGTTATAAAACTGCTTTAAAACCTGCTTGGCAACTGCTCCTGCAGCTACACGCATTGCGGTTTCACGTGCAGAAGCGCGTCCGCCCCCGCGATAGTCGCGAATGCCGTATTTATGATCGTAGGTATAATCAGCATGCCCCGGACGATAAGAATTTTTAATTTCACTATAATCTGACGAACGCTGAGAAGTATTTTCAATAATAAGTCCTATAGGCGTTCCGGTAGTTTTTCCTTCAAACACTCCGGAAATAATTTTAACTTTATCAGGCTCATTACGCGGAGTACCAAAACGTGTAGAGCCGGGACGCCGCCTATCTAAATCGGTTTGCAGCATTTGCTCATTTAAATCAATTAAAGGAGGACAACCGTCAATAATGCAGCCTAAAGCTGCACCATGACTTTCACCGCAAGTAGTAACTCTAAATATTTCTCCGAAAGTATTTGCGCTCATGACAAATTATCCTTATAGGACTAAAGTGCGGATTTAAAAACGTCAGAATAAGCCTTAAGCTGTTCGGCTGTAAGTAAAAATACTCCGCCGCCGCCCTTTTTCAAATCGATAAAGTGGAACGGTACATGAGGGAATGCGTCGTTTAAATTCTCAGCTGAATTTCCTACTTCCATTATAAGCACACCGTCATCACTTAAATAATCAACCGCCTGCGCCAAAATCTTACGCGCACAATCAAGACCGTCCTCACCTGAGCCTAAAGCAAGCTCCGGCTCGGCCTCAAATTCTTTAGGCATTGTGCTTAAATCATAAGCATCGACATAAGGAGGGTTGGCGACAATCAAATCGTATTTATCACCTTTAGGAAGTGCGGAAAACAAATCACTTTTTATAGGAAACACGCAATTTTCAAGCCCGTAACCGCGAATATTGATCTCAGCAACTTCCAAAGCCTCTTCGGAAATATCTACGGCATCAACCTCGCAGTCTCCGTCAAAATGCAGAGCTATTGCTATCGCTATGCATCCTGAGCCCGTACACATATCAAGAACCCTGTCCGGAGTACGATCAATAAACGGATCAAAACCGTTTTCAATAAGTTCTGCAATCGGAGAACGAGGAACAATAACGCGTTTATCAACGTAAAACTGATGACCGCAAAAGAAAGCACGATGAGTAAGATACGGAGTCGGCACCCGTAAAAAAATACGTTTATTGGCAATCGCGGCAATAATCTTCCGCTCTTTTTCAGTAAGTCTTGAATTAAGCGTCGAATCATCACACGGCGGCTGTAAATGCATTACTGCCTGAACGATTTCCAAAGCCTCATCCCAATAATTATCCGTTCCGTGTCCGCAATAAATTTCATGTGCGGCAAAGCATGAAACAAGATAACGCACGGCATCTTGAACCGTACGTAATTCCTGAATCAAAGCATTTTCAATTTCTTGAGCTGAAGGCGGGGTATCTAAAAGTTCATAAAGAGCGGTGAAACTGTCACCGGAAGGTTCCATGGCGTTCATAAAATCCAAAAATAATAACAATCAACAAATTAAAAGGTCTTATTAATTAACCTTTAACTGCTATTTTAGCATGATATTTCATTAAGCTGTGTCTTAACGGTTCTTCTTAAACGTCCGCTCAAATTAAAAGCACCAAAAGGTGCTTTTAATCTTGAATATTAATTTAAAAAATAAAATTAATATGCTTTTGAAAAAGAGGCAATGGACATATTTATCTCACTGACGATTTTACGTTTGGGAATTTCATAACTCGGATCGATAATGACTTTACCCCCGTCAAAAGAAAACATTCCTATACCCTGGATATAAAAGTTACCTTTAAAAAAAGCGCTTACGTATTTTGCTATTTGCATAGGTGCATATTTTTTAAAAGTACGCATCAATCCCGACTCCTTATATTTGTTTGTTCTGTGTTTTCAAATATAGCCAATTGTGAAAGAAATAAATACGCTTTTTGCAACTTTTTTTCATAAAACAGTAAGTTACTTTATACTTTGTGAACTAATCTAAAAAAATTTCACTGCTTGGGGTAAAAAAAGCTTTAGCGGTAAACCGTCCGTCTGTTTCTTCCAGAATAAATGCGCTTCCGGTCACAAAAAGCGGAATTTCCGCTTTTGGACAGGCGTACTCAACCATTTTCTGGACTAAAGGAATATGCGAAATCAAAACTATTGCATCATTTGATTTTTCTGCAAATTTAGCGTTTATATAATCAAAACATAAATCGGGCTCACCGGATGGCGTTAAATCTCCCAATATTTCGATCTTCGCACTATTATTTCTTACTAAAGCCTCTTTTACGGCATTGGCTGTTTGTACTGCTCTGGTCTTGGGTGAACTTAAAATCGCTTTTATTGAATAATGAGCACAAAGATTCCTTGCTGTCTTTTTTACTTCATCCACACCGTCGGCAGTAAGCTCTCTATCTGCCCCGCAAAATGCGGCTTGTCCGTGACGCATAATTATAATAATCATAACAACAATCAGATGGATCTTTAAAAATGAGCCACCATTTTACAAAAACTTTGTAAAATTAATAGAAAATGGTTGTAAGTTTAAGCTATTGCTCACAAATTAAAACTTCGTATGGCACTAAACCTTAAAGATTTAAAAAATATTCGTCAATTGCGTGCGGCGTTGCGTACATGCTCCGTTGCCGAAATTGCAGACATCGCCGGCAAAATAAATGTAATACAGAAAGAGCGCGAAAAAGAGGAAGAAAAACTACAAAAAGCAATGAAGGCGCGCGAACGTTCCGTCAATAATGCCCTATCTTTTTTGGAAAAAGAAGATATTGATGTATATGATTTAATTGCCGCCTTAAATCAAAAATCTGTAAAAAAGCGCGGAAAAATGATGCCCAAATATGCCTATACAGATCTTGACGGCATAAACAGAACCTGGACCGGACAAGGAAAAACCCCGCTTGCGCTTTTAAAACTTATGCAAAAAACGGGGGCTTCGCTTGATGATTTTCTGATTAGGAAAGAGACACAGCAATCTCTTGATTGATTTTCTCAAGAGCTTCAAGAGGATCACTTGCCTTGGTGATCGGGCGTCCGATAACAAGATAATCAGAACCGGCTCTCACGGCTTCTCCGGGAGTCATAATTCTCTTTTGATCTCCTACCTCTGAGCCTGCAGGACGGATACCGGGTGTAACGGTTAAAAACGGGCGAGATGCAAAAGTTCTTATGATAGGAACTTCTCTTGCACTTGCAACAACACCGTCAAGTCCGCACTCTTTTGCAAGTTTGGCAAGTCTCTCAACCTGCAGCGCAGCTGTTGTATTAATACCGACGGCTTTAAGCTCCTCATCATCCATAGATGTTAATACCGTAACCGCGATAAGCTTAGGCCGATTATGACAAAATGATAAAGCTTCGGCCGCTGCCGACATCATTTTCGGACCGCCTGAAGCATGAACATTAACAATCCATACTCCTAATTTAGCTGCTGCGGTACAGGCTTTTGCTACAGTATTAGGAATGTCGTGAAATTTCAGATCCAAAAACACTCTGAAATCTTTATTAACAAGTTTTTCAACCAACGCAGGTCCTGCGGCGGTAAAGAGCTCTTTTCCTACTTTTAAGTTACAAAAACGCGGATCCACCTTATCTGCAAAAGAAAGTGCATCCTTTGCTTCTGCGTAATCAAGAGCCACGATAACTTTAGGATCGTAAGTCATAAAAATTTTAATCTCCGTCAAGACCGCGAATCGGGGTAATCGTATCCCATCTTCTGCAGGAAGGACACTGCCAAAACATCATTCTGGATTTAAAACCGCAGCGAGAGCAGCTAAAGCGCGGATTAGACGCTGTTTGTGCGTCAATAAGGCTTTTTAACTGCACGACTACATCATTGGCTTTTGCATCATCATTATCTCGCGAACGCAAACCGATTAATGCAGAAAACAATTTAAGACTGGGCTTTTCTTTAATAAACGCCAATAATTGTACTTCAGCGTCTTCTTTTCCTGAAATAAGCTCAACCGACTGAACAAGATCTACCATTGCTTCTGCCGAGTGAGTACGCCTTACCAAATCTTCCAGCGCAAAACGTAAATCAGGATCTGCTTTATTAGGAAAACATTTACGAATTAAATCAAGGCACAGCAAACCTGAATTAGGATCAATCTCAGATACTTCCTTAACCTTTATATAGGCTTCTTTTAATTTTTTATCTTTTATAAGCAAATCGGCATACTCAAGTCGTGCTCTTACTGAATTAGGATAAACATCCAAAGCATGCTGATATGATGCATAAGCAGTCTCCTTATTTCCCGCCATTACATCCTGCACCGCGCACTGACAATAATAATGGCTAAGCTGCGACAAAGAGCTGCTGCCTAAAACACTTCTATAAGTTAAAGCAATTTCAATTGCCTTGTGATAATCCCGTTCTTGCTCATAAACCTTTACGAGCAAAGCCGCAGCTGCCGCATGCTGACGCGGAATTTCAACTAAATCAAGCAAAATACGTTCAGCGCGATCAAGAAGTCCGGCGCTGATAAAATCACGTGCAAGCTCTACGCGTGAAATTTCATTTTCCGCAACATCAAGCTTGGGATTATTGGCTAAAGCTTCATGCAATGATATTGCTCTATCTACTTCACCGCGCTTACGGAATAAATTGCCTAAGGCTAGATTTGACTCAAAAGAAGGATCGCTTTCATTTAAATAGGCAATGAATTTATCAACAGCGCGATCTTTTTCATTATTTAAGAGATACTCGACACCTCGTAAATAATTGTTATTTCTAACTGTGCTGCTTTTCTCTTTTTTATCACGAACCGATTGCCTGCCCATGTAATAACCGTAAGCGGCGGCAAAAGGAAGAAGTAAAAAGAGTAACTCAAACATAGTAAAAATTTACTTATTGATTATCACTTGCAGCAAGAACTTCAGTTGCTTTTTCTTGAGACTTATCCTGCTGCTTTTGGTCTTTGGCTATACTCTTTTTCAAATGCTTAAGCTCGGATCTTGCTTTGCGGGCTTCCATATAAAATTTAAGACAAATAAGCAATGCCAAATAAAGACCAATCAGTATTCCGACAATAAGTCCGATTACAAAGACCATTGCCAAAGACAGCTGGGCTTTTACAAAAATAAAATCAAAATCAACTACAACATCGTTGGCAGAACCGATAGTTAAACCGATTACACATAAAATTGCCAAAACGATAACATACAGCCAAAATCTAAGCATATGCCCTTCTCATTAAATGTACATGCTTATATTAACATTATTTAAAACATATAGGCTGAGAAATAAAAGCTAAGCCCTATTAAGCTTTAGCTGTTAACGCGATTACGCAGCTCTACACCCGGTTTAAAATGTACTACTTTACGTGCCGGTAAATCAACTCTTTCTCCGGTTTTCGGATTGTGAGCGATACGCGGCTCTCTTAAGCGTACCTCAAAACTGCCGAATCCGCGAATTTCAATGCGTTCACCCTGTGACAAAGTTTCGATCATCTGCTCAAAAATTTCACGAACTGACTTATCAATCTGCGAAGGTGGTATGTCACGATATCTTGCGATAAGTGAATTTATCAAATCTGCGCGGGTCATGTTATTTCCTCATACAACAACGATTACGACTCAATATACAAGAGTTTACTTAGAATCAATACCATAAGCTACGAATTTTTAAGAAAATTACAACCTTCTTCTAAAAATTTCATAAAAAAACATACAACTATATATCTTTACATTGACGTCCTCACCGGACTGACTAAAGGCCGATGATTCCTACCGCTAAACA
>NZ_GL831036.1 GCF_000188195.1 Succinatimonas hippei YIT 12066 | reverse complement strand
GGTCGCGGGTTCGATTCCCGTCCGTTCCGCCACTACTTACTATATTCAATTACCAAGAGAGCAGCTTTAATGCTGCTTTTTTTATTTCTCCCTTTGTTCTTTCTTGTATTGTTCGTACTCTTGTCTTACATAATTCCTTTATTTTTCTTTTTATCGATGTTTAGTAGTAAACTTATTTACAAAATATAGGTTTATATCAATATATAAAGGATCTTTATGCGTAAGCTTTTATTTGCTCTTTTTTCAATTCTTTTGTTTGCCTTTAATGCTAATGCCCAAATTTACAAAATAGCTGTAGATGCGGCTTATCCACCCTTTTCTTTTAAAAAGGGGGATACTTTTGTCGGCATTGAGCTTGATATGCTTGCGGAGATCGCAAAACGAGAAGGGTTTTCTTATGAACTAAAGTTCATGAATTTTGACGGGGTGATCCCGGGATTGGTTTCAGGACAGATTGATGGGGCATTAGACGGGATCAATATTTCTGAAGAGCGCAAAAAGATAGTTGATTTTTCTGACGGTTATTTTAAATCAGGACTTTGCGTCGTAACGCGTATCAGTGATGATCGAATTAAAGATTTTTCTGATTTAAAAGGAAAAACCGCAGCTATTAAAAAGGGCACTTATGGCATGGAGTTTGCCGAGAAGAATAAACAAGCTTTAGATCTGCATTTGCAGTATTACTTATTAAGTCCCGATCTGGCATTAGCTGTACGCAATCATAATGCCGATTTTTTTATGGAAGATTATCCCGTTATTTCTTATCAAATCAAAATCGGAGAGCAGCAGGGGCTTAAGATTGCTCTTAGGGATATTTACGGCTCTCCCGTGTATGCTTTTGCGGTTAAAAAGGGAGAAAATCAAGAGTTGTTGGACATGTTTAACGCCGGGCTTAAATCTATTAAGGAAGATGGCACATTCGACGAAATATTAAAGCGCTATATAGAGTAAGCTCTATTGTTAAAAATTTGACATCCTCACCGGCCTAAAGGCCGATGAT
>NZ_GL831035.1 GCF_000188195.1 Succinatimonas hippei YIT 12066 | reverse complement strand
TATACTACATAAAAAATCAGGCGATCCGGGTTATCATGAACTAAAAAATTTAAGTCTAAATTTTTATTCGCCTTTAAGCGCCAAAAATTCTAACTAAAGATTTGCCTCTATCTTAATAATTGTGTCGGTTATAAAATCATCAACATGCTCCGGGATTTGATTAGTGATTGCCATATAAGCACGCTTTACCGCATGATAACCTTGTCTCTCCGGCTGCTGACATACGACAAAACGAATAATTCCCTGTTTAACCAGCTCTTTTGTGGTATAAACCTCATCAAAAGCAATGGCAAAAATTTTACGTTTGGGACGAGCAAGAATCGCCGCACCTACACCTTGAACTCCGGCTCCCGTTACATAAATACAATTTATTTGTTCGTTTCTATCAAGTGCATCCAAAGTAACACGCGTGGCTTTTATGTCTGAATCATAGCATTCAACAGTATCTATAATCTGATACTCAGCCTGCTGTCTGTCAAGTTCACTCTTAAATCCATCAATACGCTGATTATGTCCTAAAATCATCTTCGATCCGGTTACAATTAAAACCTTAAGCGGCTCTTTAGCGCACATAGCCAGCATTCCGCCGCATGTAGCTCCGGCTGTAAGATAATCAGATCCTACGTAACAAAGACAATCAGCCTTTTCTACATTAGTGTTTAAAAGAATAACAGGAAAATGTTTTGCATAAAGGTCACTTATTTTTTTTCTTAAAGCATCTATATTAAGAGTACTTATACACAAAGCCTTACAGCCTTTAAAAAGCAAATCATCTATAGCATTTAAATGCGTATTGAGATCAAAGCCCTCAACCTCTTTTAACACAACCTCAACGCCTAAATCTGCAAACTCATCCCGTGCTTGAAAAACACCATCAATTACCCCATCGAAAAAAGGATTTCCGATACTCGGCAACATAACACCTATTTTTATCGGAGTCTTGTAGGCCGCTAAAGCTCTTCCTGCCCTATTTGGGACATAACCTAACTCCTTAGCTAAACTTTTTATCTTAAGGACGATATCAGGCTTAACCCCGCCGCGATTATGCAATACCCGATCAACCGTTCCTCTTGAGACCCCGGCAGCTTGTGCTAAAGATTTAACGGTTACCTTCATAAAACATCCTTAATATAAAATTTATTGCACTATCCTCTTAAAAAGCAGACAGTTCAATAAACTCTAAAGGAGGATCCCCAATAAGGGATCCTCTTAATCACTCTATTAAGCAAAAGGATTTTCTGTCTTGTAAAGAACACCCTTAGGCTGGTTATAACCGATATCCTCAACACCTAAGATTGAGAATACGTCATAAAGTGCTTTACCGTAGTGACCGAAAGCAACGGCACCATGGTGCGGATAACGCTTAGCAACCAAAACGTGACGATAGAAACGTCCCATTTCATTGATAGCAAAAATACCGATACCGCCAAAAGATTTGGTTCCTACCGGCAATACTTCACCTTCTGCAATATAAGCCTGAAGCTTGGTATCAGGAGTAGTCTGCAGACGATAGAAAGTAATAGGACCTGCAGCAATATCACCTTCCAAAGTACCGCGAGTGAAATCAGGCTCGCCGGTCTCAAGCAAACGGTGCTGAATGATCTGATAATTGATCTTGCCGCACTGCAAATTATAATCAGTGCAGGTATTAAGCTTGCAGAACGGGGTATTACCGCAATGGAAGCCCATGAAAGTGTCGGTAAGCTTGTATTGAGGGAAACGCGGCTTAATATCATTCTCATACATATCGGCAGGAACTGAGTTGTTGATATCAAGCAAAGTCACTGCATCTTTGGTTACGCAGGCACCGATAAACTCTGACAGAGCACCGTAAATATCAACTTCGCAAGCTACAGGAATACCGCGGGAAGCTAAACGTGAGTTAACATAGCAAGGCTCAAAACCGAACTCCTCAGGGAATGCCGGCCAGCACTTATCAGCAAAGCAGACATACTTGCGTGAACCCAAATGATCACGAGCCCAATCAAGTAAGGTAATCTCAAATTGAGCCATACGCGGCAACATGTCAGGATAAGTATTACCCATGCCGAGCTCTTTTGCCATATCATCGGCAACTTCCTGAATTCTCGGATCGCCTGCGTGTTTCTTATAAGCAACCAAAAGATCAAGCTCAGAGTTTTCTTCGATCTCAACACCGATATCGTACAAAGCCTTAATCGGAGCATTGCAAGCAAAGAAATCCTGAGGACGAGGACCGAAAGAAATGATCTTAAGACCGGCAAGACCGATAAGAGCACGAGCAACCGGAATGTAGTCGCGAATCATTAATGCGATATCATCAGCAGTGCCGACCGGATATTCGGGAATAAAGGCCTTAAGCTTGCGCAAACCCAAGTTGTAAGAACAGTTAAGCATACCGCAATATGCATCACCGCGTCCGTCAATCAAATCATTGCCGGTTTCCTCTGCGGCAGAAACAAACATGCAAGGACCGTCAAAGAACTTGGCAATCAAAGTTTCAGGAGTCTCAGGACCGAAGTTGCCTAAGAACACGACTAAAGAGTTGCATCCGGCCTGCTTTGCAGCCTCAACGGCAGCAACAGCGTCTTTTTCGTTTTCAACTGTTACGGTAATTTCATGAATATCAATGTTGATTTTCTTGCAGGCATCAACAACTGCTTTACGGCGACGCTCGGATAAAGTACGGATAAAGCAGTCACGGGATACTGCAATAATACCTAACTTTGCGTCAGGAATATTGTTCATTTGCATGGATATTTTCTCCTATTAATAAGATAATCAGTCTAATTTTAAATTTGTTCCGACAACAACTCCAGTTGTTATTCCCAATTTTGCCTCAGGTGAAGCACTATGAGCCATCAACCACTTATTATTATGAGTCAGCATGCGGCTTTCTGCACATTCCTTTGGCAGAACCGGACGTTGAGTATTGGTATTTTTCGGCAAAACTACGCAGACACGGAACACATCACCGTCATCTGCATGACAAGGAGCGTAGTGCAGCGAAGTTTCATAGAATAGAACAGCAGTGCCTTTAGGAGCAAAGAAAATCTCTACGCTGTTGGTATCAACGATTCCGTCCTTAATTGCAGTAATAGGCGCAACCATGAAAATAGCGTCGGTTCCAGTGATATTAAGCTCGCTGTTGCGATGATACTCAAGGCAGTTTAAAACTCGATTATGCCCCGAGCAATAGCCCATCTCAATCTCAAGTCCGCCGAATACGCGGTTTTGTAAATCTTCTTTTAATTCCGGGATCTCGAGAATGGGTTCTGACGGAACATAGGCTACTGCATCAGACGGACAATTTACCTTTTCTAAAAGCTCATAAACCTTTTGCGTATCAACACCGCTTATGACCTTTCCAAAGCGCTCAAACTCTACTGAAAAAACGCTCTTATATTTTGGTACCGGTTCTCCGTCAAGCTGTTTTCTCAAAGTTGCAAGTTTGGCAAAAGAAGGTCTTAAGGCAGGATACAAAGAACCGTATAAAGCAAAAATTGCATCATAACGCTTAGTTTCACTGTCGCACGGAATGGCTTTATCCTCACCGCGGGATACAAACTTAGAGCATCCTTCCTCCACACTATTAAACATTCCGCAGGCAACTCCGGCTAGAATTGCGGCTCCCAATGCAGGACCTTCTTTGGACTTAATTGTGTCTACCTCACACTTTAGAATGTCTGCAAGCATCTGACGCCATACATTAGATCTGCCGCCTCCTCCGCAAGCAGTCAAAACCGAAGGGCAAATTCCCATTTCATGCAGAACTTCAAGATTATGACGCTGGGACAAAGTGATGCCTTCAAGAACTGCCCGCGTCAAATGCGCTTTAGTATGCCGTGCGCTCAAACCGAAAAACACGCCTCGAGCTTCAGGATCTAATACCGGCGATCTTTCTCCCATAAGATACGGAAGATAGATAAGTCCGTCGGATCCTGAGGGTATCTTGGCTGCTTCTGACGTCATCAAATCATAAACATCATTGCCTTTTGAGCTTTCCTCTTTATTTTCATAATAATAAAACTCATCACGCATCCAACGCAACGACAAACCTGCTGCCAAAGTGCAGGACATTGCTGTCCACGAATTAGGAACTGCAGCACAAAAAGTATGGACGCGGCCTAAAGGATCAATTGACGGTTTTGAAGTATGAGCAAAGACTACTCCTGAAGTGCCCAAGGTAACAAAAGCCTGTCCGTCGCGGCACACCCCAGTACCAATGGCTGCGGCGGCATTATCGCCTGCACCGCCGGCGACTATAGTACCCTCTGCAAGTCCGGTCAGTGCTGCTGCCTCTTTAGTAATCTTTCCGGCAACAGCTGAAGATTCAATAATCTCAGGAAGCAAAGCCGAATTAATATCTAATGCTTTTAATATTTCATCAGACCATACTCGGTTTTTAATATCAATAAGATTTGTTCCGGATGCGTCCGAAATTTCAATTGCTTTTTTACCGGTTAACTTAAAGCGTACATAATCTTTCGGCAACAAAAAGCATGAACATTTATCATAAATATCTTTTTCATGCTTTCTTACCCACAAAATCTTAGGAGCGGTAAATCCTGTCAGAGCCGGATTAGCATTTATCTCGATAAGACGATTTTTTCCAACAGCCTTAGTTATTTCGTCACATTCCTCACCGGTTCTTGAATCACACCATAAAATTGCTTTGCGTAAAACTTTATCTTCTTTATCAAGCATGACAAGACCGTGCATCTGTCCTGCTATAGATAAAGCTTTAATATCAACAGGATTTACCTTGCTTTCAGCAACAACTTGCTTAACGGTATTGACCGCAGCATTGTACCAATCATCAGGATCCTGCTCTGCCCACCCGTTTTTAGGCTGATACATAGGATATTCAATTGTTTTGGACGCAACAGCTTTACCATTTTCATCAAAAAGCACTGTTTTTGTCCCGGACGTGCCAAGATCTATTCCTAATAAATATTTCATATGGATAACCTTACCTTTTAACTTCAAGTTATGCCTTTACACGCTTCTTTGACAAAACGTCAATAACCACGGCAAGCAGCAGGACCATGCCTTTTACTGTCTTCTGCCAGTTCGCATCGATGCCTAAAATAGACATACCGTTATTCAGTACTCCCATAAATACTGCACCGATTACGGCACCGCCAACGGTACCGACACCGCCGTATGCCGAAGCACCGCCGATAAAGCATGCTCCGATTGCATCAAGCTCATATCCGTTACCTTCAGTAGGAGCTGCTGAATTAAAACGGGCCACACAAACCAATGCTGCTACTGCAGAAAGAAAGCCCATGTTCACGTAAGTTAAAAATAACATGAAATTAGTGTTTACGCCTGATAACTTAGCGGCCTTTTCATTGCCGCCCAAGGCATAAAGTCTGCGCCCGCTTACAGTGTTATTGGCTACAAAAGAATAGAACATAACAATAGCGGCAAGCAAAATGAGAATTACCGGAATACCTTTATTGTTGGCAAGCAGCAGTCCTGAGCCTAATAAAGCAACCAGGACAATAACAATCTTAAAAATGAATGAAGTAAAAGGCTCAACTTCATAATGCTTTTTAATCTTATTAAAACGACTGTACAAAACGGCAATAATATAGCCTGCGCACAAAATCAAAGTGATGATTAAAGTAAGACCGAAAGCATCAGCTCTGCTTTTAGGAATAAAAGAAGTAAAGTAACGTAAATATTCCGGCGGGAACGGAGAAATAGTCAAACCGTCAAGAACAAGCAAAGCCATACCGCGAAACAGCATCATACCCGCTAAGGTTACGATAAAAGCAGGAATTCTTACATATGCAATCCAAAAGCCTTGCCACGCGCCGATTAAAACACCGACAATAAGACAAGTTGCTATAGCAAGATAAATATTGCTTTCCCAATTGACCATCATTACGCCGGCAATAGCTCCGACCAATGCTACAATCGAGCCTACCGACAAGTCGACGTTACCGCATCCGATGATACAGAACAGCATACCGACAGCAAGAATAATAACGTAGCTGTTTTGAGAAATAATGTTTGTAAAGTTTGACGGTGAAAACATTGAACCGTGATTGGTTGCGCGGATCGTGATTTCAAACAGTACCATAACAACAACTAAAGCTATTAACAGCGAGTTGCGTTTTAAAATATCAAATATCTGGCTCATATCTTTATTCCCGATTACTTTTTAGCCGAAGAACGCAAAATTGCGGACATAATACTTTCCTGTGAAGCTTCGCTCTTGGGCATCTGCGCAACGATCTTTCCTTCGTTCATCACGTAAATGCGGTCGCACATGCCTAAAATTTCAGGAAGCTCGGAAGAAATCATCAAAACAGCTTTACCTTTTGCGACAAGTTCATTAATGATGCAGTAAATCTCATATTTAGCTCCGACATCAATACCGCGAGTCGGCTCATCCAATATAAGAATGTCCGGATCTGCAAACATCCATTTTGCAAGCAAAACCTTTTGCTGATTACCGCCGGATAAATTTCCGACATTCTGATAAACGGAAGAACATTTTGTCCTTAACTGTTTACGATAATCTTCAGCAACGATAACCTCTTTATCCTTATCGAGAATATTGTGATTTGATACCTTCTCAAGGCGTGCCAAGGTAGTATTAATAGAAATCGGTGAAGACAGCAGCAAACCGTCACCTTTACGATCTTCAGTAACATAAGCTACCCCGTTATTAATGCCGTCTTGTACGCTGTTTAAATGAACTTCCTTTCCGTTAATGAAAATCTGTCCTGAAATATTAACGCCATACGATTTACCGAAAACACTCTTAGCCAGTTCAGTACGACCTGCGCCCATCAAGCCAGATAATCCGACTACTTCGCCTTTTTTAATCTCAATATTTACGTTATCACAGACTTTACGCTCACGATTTAAGGGGTGATAAACGGTCCAATTTTTAATTTCCATCAAAACTTCATCAGACGGTTTTGTATCACGTTTGGGGAAACGGTCAGTAAGAGCACGTCCTACCATTCCCTGAATAATTCTGTCTTCTGAGACATCATGATTTGAGTTATCCAAAGTCTCAATTGTCGAACCGTCACGAATAACGGTAATACTATTGGCGATATACGAAATTTCGTTTAATTTATGAGAAATAATGATTGATGTCATTCCCTGATCACGGAATTTTGCTATCAGATCAAGCAATGCCTTTGAATCAGTTTCATTTAAAGAAGCCGTAGGCTCGTCTAAAATTAAAAGCCGACAATTTTTTGAAATGGCCTTGGCAATTTCAACCAGCTGCTGCTTTCCTACACCTATATCTTTAATTAAAGTACGCGGATCTTCATGCAAACCGACCATATTTAAAAGTTCTTTTGCACGCTGATAGGTCTTGGACCAATCAACTACATTTTTTGAAGATCCTGCAGTGATTTCATTACCTAAAAATAAATTTTCAGCAATCGACAAAAAAGGTACTAAGGCAAGCTCTTGATGAATAATCACGATACCTTTTGCTTCACTATGCTTGATATCGCTGAATTTACAAATTTCACCGTCATAGACTATCTCACCTTCATAAGATCCGTAAGGATAAATTCCGGACAAGACATTCATCAAAGTAGATTTACCAGCACCGTTCTCACCGACTAAAGCATGCACTTCTCCTTGTTCTACCTCAAGGTTAACGTTTGATAATGCAGTAACTTTACCAAAACGCTTAGTGATGTTTTTCATCTGCAGGAGAATACCGTTTTTAGCCATCAAAACATCCTCTGTCGTCAGCAATAGGTGGTGTGTTTTAGCATTAAAAATAAGTCTTATACTGATTTATCAATTCATTAAATAAAAGCAGTATCCAGATTTGCTTAAATAAGGCGGAGATGTTTCTCCGCCTTGGTTGCTATGAAATTAACTAGATTTCGTCTTCTGTGTAATAGCCGGAATCAACAAGCAAAGTTTTATAGTTATCCTTAGTTGCTGCAACAGGTTCGCACAAGAAAGAAGGAATTACACCGGTGCCGTTATTGTAAGTAGTAGTGTCATTAACCTCTACTTCCTTGCCTGCAACAATGGCATCAACCATCTTTACAACTTGGCTTGCCAAAGTACGGGTATCTTTAAATACAGACATGGACTGATAGCCGCGTTTAATATTCTTGACAGCAGGCTTATCGCAGTCCTGACCGGTAATAACCGGTATATTGGTATTGTCATAACCTGCAGCAAGCAAAGCATTAGTAACACCGTTTGCAAGAGCATCATTTTGCGTCAAAACGGCGGCAAGCGGAGTATCTTCAGGGCCGTAACCTACTGAAGAAATAAGGTTCTCCATACGTTTTTGAGCTTCTTCAAGATTCCAGTTTAAAGTAGCGCATTGTTCTTTTTCGGTCTGTCCTGATTTAACAACCAATTTACCGCTATCGATATACGGCTTTAAAATTTCCATAGCTCCGCCCCAGAAAAAGTTGACGTTGTTGTCATCAGTAGGGCCGGTAAATAATTCAATATTAAGAGGATCTTTTGCTTCATCAAGCTTTAAAGCGTCGGCAATAAACTGACCCTGCAAACGACCTACTTTGGTGTTGTCGAAAGTAGCATAGTAAGAGACGGCGTCTGAATTCATAATCAGGCGATCGTATGCAATAACGGGAATATTCTTTTCTTTTGCGCCTTTTAATACTTCAGTTAGTGCAGAACCATCAATTGATGCAATAACGATTACGTCATCACCGTTTGCAATCATGTTTTCAATCTGATTTACCTGAGTAGGAATATCATTGTCTCCGGCATACTGAAGATCAACTTCATGACCTGATTTTTCAAGCATCGCTTTCATGTTTGAGCCGTCTTGATTCCATCTTTGCAATGACTGTGTCGGCATTGAAACACCTATCTTTGCAGCCTGAGCGGTACCGGCAAATGCAAGAGAGGCAACGACAGCACAAAACATAGTGCTTAAACTGGTCTTAACTTTCATAACAACTCCTCATTTTGTCTTAAGCTCGTGCTTATGTGCACGTGCACGGATATATATTAAAATTATTTTCACCAAAAAGCGTTACTTTTATTCAATACCGTGATCTATGCTTAAAAATTTGCTATAAACGTGATAAATACCGTATCTTAGATAAATCACAACATGCTTTTTTTTATAAATAAACAACAATTTAGATGCTGTAGATATATTATTTACATACTATGCACATATTAGAACAAGTGCACTTCGCAAACGTTTACAAACCCTAAAACCGATAAATAAAGCTTTATTATTAAGACGTAAAGTTAATTTTTAATACTTTAAAGCACGAACTAAATTTTATATGCGTTCAATTAGAGTAAAACTTTTATTAACTAATAATCATTAACTTTAATTAAACGCATTTACCATTCGTCATCATCCCACTGTTTTTTCACTGCAGATTTGCCTTCATATTTTGTAAGCAGGCTATGCTTTTCTAAAGCGCGTTTTTCAAGAACGCGCTTTAACTCTCCTTTTTCCAGTCTTTTTTGCTCTTTTAAAGCGGTATACACCGTTCCTACAACAAATAATAAAGGAACGGCAATAATTATATAAATCCACATTTATTTGTTAAGCATACCTTCTAAAGCTTCATAACTGCTTATTGCTCCGCGGATCTCTTTGCCGTCAAGCAGCATAAAAGGTACGCCTGTGACACCGAAAATCTTTCCATATTTAAAATTCTCGGCAATAAGAGAACCGACATCCTTTTCTTTAGCTAAAACGGAAAGCTCATCAAAATCAGCACCAACCTCTTTTACAGCGTTTTTAATATAATCAAGAGAATCTATTTTCTTAGTTTCAGCCATAAGCTTATCGTGATAAGCAAAGTATTGCTCTTTATCTTTTATAAATAAGGCTTCTGCTATTGTGGTTGCCTGAATACTTGTAGGAGATAAAATCGGGAACTCAATATAAATAACCTGCAACTCAGGATGTTCCTGCGCCAATTTTTCGGTTAAAGGTCTGATTTTCTTACAATAACCGCAATTATAATCAAAGAACTCGATTAAATAATGCTTGGGATTAGCGCCGCCTCCGCGACGAGGCAGATTTTTATTAGCAATTATCTCTTTTACGGTAGCATCAAACTGCAATCGTGCGGCTTCCTTTTGCTGCTGTTCCAAAGTCTTCGCAACTTCCACCAAAATTTGCGGATTATTCATCAAATAATCATGCACAATCTTTTCAATCTCCTGCTTTTGCTCGGAAGAAAAAGAAGAAGCGACAGAGTCTGCTGCAAAAACCGACAGAGATAAAGCTAAACAAGACGAGAGCACCAAGCTTTTAAACAACATATAAATCCTTATTTTTTAAAAGGCAGTCTTTTTTTAAGACCCAACTTAAATAAAATATAAGAGAACACTACAGCAAAAAACATATTTAAAGCAAGCGGAATCATCGACATTTCTCCCATAATTCCAACCAAAGGCGAAAATAATGCACCGAATATAAAAATAAGGACTCCGAAAATTCCCGATGCCGCACCGGCTCCGCCTTTTCTTGAGCCCATAGCAAGACCGAACCCCGCAGTCTGAGAAGAGCCAATCATTGCCACGTAAAATAAAATTGCAGCTAAAGCCGGGACCGGTGTCTGTGGATTTATAAAAGCAATAACAAGCATAACAATGCTTGAAATAAACATTACGGCAAGAGACAAAAAGACCACTTTAACATCACCGATACGCGTAGATAATCTGCCGGCAAGCTGTGCCGCCAATGTGATAGCCACAGCATTAACTGCAAAAATCACCGAATAACCGACAGCAGAAAAACCGTAAATATTTTGTACAACAAAAGGAGATGCCGCCAAATATGAGAAAAAACCTCCCATGATAAATGCCATAGACAAAGTAATAAATAAAAAACGTAAATTCCTCAACTCTTTTAACATTCCGGTAATAGACTTAACAACCTTAGGCTCGCGTTTGTCTTTTGGCAAAGTATCAGGAATTTTAAATACCGACAGCAAAACTAAAATAAGACCGACAATTACTAAAGCGCCGAAAATCCCGCGCCATGAGAAAAATACTATGACAGCACTTCCCAAAATAGGCCCCAGAATAGGAGCTAAAGAATTTACCGTCATAATAAGCGCCATAAATTTGGTTAACTCAGTTCCCGAAAACAAATCACAAGCCATAGATCGAGAAAGAACTACACCGCCGGCACCGGAAAAACCTTGAAAAAAGCGCAAAAACACCATTGTCATCACGTCATTTGCGGTGGCACATAAAGCAGATGTAATCACAAATACAACTAAAGAGACAAGAAGCGGAATTTTTCGCCCGAATGTGTCGGAAAGCGGACCTACAAATATCTGCCCTAAGGCCAAGCCTAAAAAGCATGAAGTTAATGATAACTGAATCGTAGAAGCATCAGTTTGAAAATCTGCTGTTATTGCAGGAAGTGCCGGTAAATAAATATCGGTGCAAATAGGACCGAATGCAGTAAGCACTCCTAAAGTAAAAATATAAACAATTTTATCAAAAGACATCTTATTCATTTTTCTACCTAAAAAATATATTGCGTTGCAATTTTATTAATGCTAGTGATGATTTTCCAAACAAAATACAAACAAATGAATCTATCCAATAAAAAAGGCCTTCGCTTTTAATAGCAGAAGGCCTTTTTTGACAAAACTAAAAATTAATTGCCGCCAGCCAAACGTCTGTAAACTTCCGATTCATTATCAAGTACGATTAGTCTTTGCTCAGGAGGTAATGCAGCATCTGCTTTAGTAAGACGCAGCCACTGAAGAACATAAAATAACAGAGCCCTTCTGCACGGATAACATACAGTACCGTTTTCTTCCATTCCGTAATCAAACTCAACAACTCGGCGAGCAGATTCTGGAAGATCAGGATTTGCTTTTAATATAAGATCAATAAATTCATTCCATTCTTTATCATCTTCAGCAGAAGTCCCTACTTCCCTGAATCCGTTACCTAAGGGATCAGGGAAACGATCATCCGGAGCCAAAATCTCAGGAATAGCACAATGTACAATTCGGGATAAAACATAATCACGAAACCCATGGTGATCATAGCAATATGCACGCACGTGCCAGCGTAATCCGTCAAAAGCAAGTCCGTGAGGTGCAACCAAATGATCAGCCGGATTTATCGTCTTTAATGAACGGTAGGCAATATGAACAGCTTTATGAGTTCTGATGGCATTAACTATATTAAATAAAACTTCGGAATTAATGTTTCGCTGCGGAGGACAAAAAGTCGCTAAAGCCACATTGGGTATAAACCCGAAAAAATTACGGCTTTGGTTTAAATCGCCTTGAGCATAATTTAAAAGATCATTTAAATAAGATTGCGGTGAGCAAACATTAGGAAAAAGAGGTTTGAAGTCATCAGTTCTGACATAAACCTTAGAATGCCTGTCATATTTAAGATTTGTCCTGGGAGGATCAGAGTTCTCAACCATTTCTTGGTACTTAGATAAGTCCAATGAGGCCTGAGGTACAGAAATGGAAAAGAAATCGACTAAGTCCTTACGATTTATTCTTCCGTCACAACTTAAACGGAAGTCGATAAATTCAAGACGACGTGCTTGATTCCACTTATTATAAGAACGATTATCTTTTTCTATATTGCTGTCATTTTCTTTAATATTACGGTTCATTCTTAATCCAAACTTAAGTAAGCAATCTTAAGACAAAGAATTTATGCCGAAGCACACAGGTATAAAACATAATTATTTTATACGTATTTTAATCACGCAGTATAGCATAATAATTTAATTGATTTTATAAAAAATTATATTGATAATCATATAAAAATTATATATATGTAAACATAAAATTTCTCTAAACCTTTTTTT
>NZ_GL831034.1 GCF_000188195.1 Succinatimonas hippei YIT 12066 | reverse complement strand
CTAATTTTTCATATGCTTAAGGACATGGATATGTAAAACTCTTGTTAATGAAAAAACAGCTTTTACATATGAACTTATTGAAAAGAAAGCCGCACGAGCAACTTTTGACATCTTAAAAAACACTGCAGCTCCGCAAAATATCTTAAAAAATCATCAAATAAGCTATAAAACAGGCACTTCATACGACTTCATTGATGCTTTATCCATAGGAAGCAGCGGACGCTACACTGCAGGTGTTTGGATAGGAAAACCTGACGGAAGTTCTAACTATCCGAAAACCGGCTATACTGCCGCTGCCCCTATTCTTTATGCTCTTTTAGGATCTTTACCGCAACAGCAATTAGCAAAAGAAGAATTACCTCTTACTGGTGCCTTATCTCCGCTGCCGCCTCAGTACTTAGAAAGTCTTTCACAAAGTACTGCATCGAACCGTTTAACAACTAAAAAAAGCAGTATAAAGCAACAAATTAAAATCACTTTTCCCCAAAACAACAGCAAAGTAAAAGCCACCGATGAAGGATACGTAAACGTAATTATTGAGGGTGGTATTGCTCCTTATACTCTTTATGTAGACGGTATAGAGCAAGAAAATGCGTTCTGCTTTAAAGTTACAGAAAGCGGTTATTATGACTTATGCGCAATTGATAATGACGGAGATGAAAGCTTAATTACAATCCAAGTTTTTACGTGATTTAAATTTAGATTTTACACAATATCTGCAAACATCCGTAAAAAGTGTCCTACACTCAAAATAAGAGGACGTTTTTATGGATATATTTTTTGATGAAACGCAAATAAAAAAGAAATTGCGACGTATCACCATAATATCTGTCCTGACTATAGTGATATTGTCAGGACTTATTTTTACGTCCTATTCCTCAATAAAATTATATTTAAGCAGTGCCTATACACATATGGTGCACACCGAATCCAATGAAATTGCCGTAACTTTAAAACGCGAAATATTAGGAGATCTAAATGCAATAAAAACCTTAGCCATTTTTACCAAAGACGCAGAAATGCTGAAATTGCAGCTGCCTAACCGCAACCTGCAGTCATCAAACTTTGATATTATCGGTTTTTGGAATCCTGACGGCTCCTGCACACAGGTTTCCTTGAGCGGAGTAAAGACTAATACTGATTTTTCACAATTGGCTCTTGAAGTTCAGATAGCAATAATCCATGCCTTTGAAGGTCAAAGTGCAATATCAGATCCTTATTTTTCAACTTCTGCCGACAAAAGGTTATGTACCGTATGTGTTCCTATAAGAGATGAAAACAACGATATCATTGCCGTTTTAAGCGGTGCTAAAGATTTAACTAATTTTAACCGTACTTTATTAAGAGCATCCGAACGTTTTCCTGAAATTAACTCCGTTTTAGTAACAAGAAAAGGCAAAATTGTTGCTAAAGTATTGGAGCCTCTATTTCAAAACCAGAATGCATCCAATATATTCGATTTGCCTTTGTTCAATGACGAAATTAAGCAAAAACTAAATGAGGCATTACAAAAACAGCACCCTTCCAATATAAACATTCAATATTTAAATAATGATTACACCATGCATGTAAACCCTATAGTGGTAAATGACTGGTTTTTGATAACTCTTGAAATTGCCAAACTGACAGACACCCCTGGCTATTCTTCGTTAATTGCTGTTATTTACACTTTAGCCTTTTTACTAATCTGCGGACTTATAAGCGCTATCGTTTCTTATATTTACATTCGCCGCGGCTATAACAAACAACTTGAACTTGCTTCCTTTGACCTTTTAACTGGAGCTTATAATATTTTTAAATTCAAAAAAGAACTTAGCAATATTTCTTTTAAAGAAAAAGAAGTTACCTTAATTGCTTTAAATATCCGGGATTTTCATTATCTCAATGAAATTGCCGGAACCGAAGTCTGTAATGAAATTTTAAAAACTATTGTAGTATCAACAAAAAACTTTAAAGAGATCATCTATAAATGCAGGACTAGAGTCGATCAGTTTTATTTATTAATAACCCCCACAGATCCTATTGCCATTAACAAACTCTTTTTTGAATTTATACATACTATTGAAAACAACTTAAGTAATTTTTCAATTCAGCTGCCGATAGTTTTCTATGCTTCTTATGCAATCAGTTCTGCAAACGATAACGACTCAACTTTATTACATAAAGTTGATTTCGTACAAAAACAAATGAAAAAATCTTATGTACATAAGCTTGAAGCATATGATGACAAGACCCATCAACAAGAGAAATTCATCAAACAAATCGAAGGCAAAATGCGTCAGGCGCTTGAAAATGATGAATTTAAAATTTATCTGCAGCCGAAAATTGAAGTATCAAGCGGTAAACTAGTGTCCGCTGAAGCCGTCGTGCGTTGGCATCAAGCTGACGGAAGTATTATTTTCCCCAACAGCTTTATAAGTATTTTTGAAGAAAACGGATTTTGCGTTGATCTGGACTTGTATAACTTTCAAAAGATATGCCTCATCATTAAACAATGGCAGCAGCAATTTAAAACCAACCTCAATATATCCATAAATCAAAGTATGAATCTTCTGCTAAGAAAAGATTATATTGCTAATATTCATAGAATTATTGATAAAACTGAAGTAGATCCTAAACTCATAACGATCGAAATTTTAGAAAGTATTGCCGCTCAAAATATCAATGAACTTATAAATTGTGTCAACAATATACACTTTCTCGGATTACAAGTTGCCTTAGATGATTTCGGCAGCGGCTATTCCTCATTAAATGTACTGGCCAAAATAAAAATCGACGAATTAAAATTCGACAAAGAGTTTTTGCTGGAAAAAGATCCGATAAAACAAAAATACAATGAAGAAATTCTGCGGCATATGACCGAGCTTGCCGCTTCCTTTAACATAAAGACGGTTGCAGAAGGATGTGAGACTGCGCAAAATTTAAGTTTTCTTAAGAAAATCAACTGCAATATTGCTCAAGGATTTTTCTTTGATAAGCCGCTATCTCTTGAGAACTTTATAGAAAAATACCTGACAAACAAAAACTCTGCGCTTACGAGCAAACCATCTGCTTGACATCCTCACCGGCCTAAAGGCCGATGATT
>NZ_GL831033.1 GCF_000188195.1 Succinatimonas hippei YIT 12066 | reverse complement strand
AAATATTAATAGAAATTACTGCTCAATGTGAGTTAAAAATAGTGTCTTTCATCAACATTTTTAACGGCAACCTCAAAAATTTTCGTTAAAAATTAACGGTTTTCGTAAATACCGTCAATCTTCCATACAACGAATTTTATCTATATGTCATGTAGCGTTTTGTTTTTTGTGATAATTCTCAAATTTAAAAGTTAACAATTTAAAAAAACGTGCTTAATATTCAAATATCGTAAACGTTTGCGTGACATGCTAATCATGACTTTTTTATCATTACCAGATAAGCAATGTCCGGTCTGAAAATATTCTTTAAAAGATCTTACGCCGGATCTCCTTAAGGAAGATAAAAATTACCTGCCGGAATTTTTTTGTTTTTAAACATACATATTAACGCTATGGTTGACACGATGTCCCATATCGATCTAACGAAGGTAAACAAGCATGAATGGATTTAGCAAACTTTCCGGCGCAACTAAAGGATACATAGTCCTAATTGCGCTGGTTTTCCTGTCATGGCTGATTTTTAAAATTTTGACACCTGACAATTTCGGATCACCTGAAAATCTTATGGCCTACTTCCAGGCAAGTCTTATTGCTACGGTAGGTGCTATCGGATTTTATTTTGTTATGGATATGGGCCTTTTCGATTTTTCCATCGGTGCCAACATTATCCTTTCAGCAGTCGTAGGCTGCCAGCTTGCCAATACTTTCGGTATGGGATATCCGGGATTAATTTTAGGATGCATCATTACCGGATCTTTAGTCGGTTTATGCAACGGCTTTTTCTATGTCAGACTGCGCATTCCCTCCATGATTGTTACGGCAGGTCTGGCGCTTATCTATGAGTCCATAGCAAACTATATCGCAGGCGGCGTCGGACAGACCCTGCCTTCTGATATGCGCGGCTTAGGCCAGATGCCGGGCAACATCATATTAGCCTGCATAACTTTCGTTATTGCTTATGTAATACTTAACTACACTAAATTCGGTACCTACACTTATGCTATCGGCTCTAACGAATATGTAGCCAAAAATATGGGTATCAACGTAGACCGTTATAAAGTTTATGCTTTTATTTTAAGCGGCGCTTTCTTCGGAGCTATGGCAATTCTCACCATCAGCTACGGATCTTCAATCGTAGCTGTTACCGGCATGCAGTCTATGAGCCGTAACTTTATACCTACCATGGGATGCTTCTTCGGACTTGCTTTCATGAGATACGGAATTCCGCTGCAGGCTATCATCTTAGGCGAGTTCATCGTTAACATCATATTCTTCGGATTCATTTCCTTAGGCGCTCCGACCGCAATTCAGGATATGATTTCCGGTTTAGCGTTACTCATCATCATTACTCTCACTACTAAAATAGTTAAAGGCGAGATCGTGAAGTAGGCAGGCAGTTATGAGCGAAGTAAGATTACAAGTACGAAACATCAGTAAGAACTTCGGTATCACCAAAGCTCTGCAGAATGTGTCATTTGACGTTAACAAGGGTGAAGTCCATGCCCTGATTGGCGAAAACGGATCCGGTAAATCAACTTTAACCAATATGCTTACCGGCATTTACTCTATGGAGACGGGAAGTTTCATTCTTGACGGGAAGGAAATCCATCCGCACAATCAGGTTGAAGCCAATAATCTCGGCGTCTCCATTATCGTTCAGGAATTAGGAACGCTTTCAGGACTTACGGTTGCGGAAAATATTTTCTTAGGCCATGAAGACCGTTTTATCAAACACGGTTTCCGTAATACCCTGGCAATGAATGCCGAAGCAAACCGACTGTTAAAAGAATACGGTTTTGATCATATCAAAGCTTCAGCAATGGTTGACGACTATAACTTTGAAGATAGAAAGCTTATCGAAATCGTCAAAGCCACCTACTTCCACCCCAAAATAGTGGTAATTGACGAAACAACTACCGCCTTATCGCAGGAAGGACGTGAAGAGCTGTATAAGCAGATGGAGCGTATCAAGAACGAAGGTAATACCATCATCTTTATTTCCCATGATTTATCGGAAATTCTTTCTAAATCAGATACCATTACCATTTTGCGAGACGGCATATATATCGATACGTTAAAAGCTAAAGATATCGATCAGGACGGTCTTAAAAAACTGATGGTCGGACGTGAAGTCACGGGTGATTATTACCGTTCCGATTACGGTGAAAAAATTTCTGATGAAGTTGTTCTTTCCGTTAAGAACGTAACCGTTCCGGGAATAATACACAACGTCAGTTTTGACCTTCATCAAGGTGAAATCTTGGGGTTCGGCGGTCTTTCCGAATCAGGTATGCATGAAATCGGCAAGGCAATATTCGGTGCAAGCTACGATCGTGAAGGTGAAGTAGTATTGAATAACGGTCAACATATCAACGATATTCCTACCGCTATCCGCAATTCCATTGCCTATACCTCAAAGGACAGAGACAATGAGTCAGTAGTACTGAATCAGTCAATCGGCGAAAACATTATCATGCCGTCGCTTAACTATCTTTCATACGGGCATTCTCCCGTAATCAACTGGAAGAAAGCACGGGAATTTTCCAATCAATACGCCAAAGAAATGTCGGTTAAGATGCAAAGTACCGATCAATTTGTTTCTGAACTTTCCGGCGGCAACAAGCAAAAAGTCGTGCTGGCTCGCTGGATCGGCAAAGGATCTAATATTGTAGTACTTGACAGTCCGACCCGCGGTATAGATATCGGTGTGAAGCAAGATATCTATCAACTCATGAATCACATGAGAAAGAACGGAAAATCCATAATCATGATCTCAGAAGAGCTCATGGAACTTATCGGTATGTGTGATCGCATCATCATCATGAAAGACGGTGCCGTAAGCGGCGAGGTGTTAAGAAACCCCGATCTTGATGAACAAAAACTGATTGCGATGATGGTGTAAGGAGATCTAAATCATGACAGATTCAACATTAAGCGCCAAAGATCTGGCCCTTAAAAAGCAGCGCACCATGCGCCGTATTCGTGCCCTATTGCCTATTGCCGGATTAATTTTCGTGTTTGTGCTGTTCAGCATCTTGACAAACGGACGTTTGATAACGCGTCTGCCCCTTGCTATGAGTACTGTATATGTAATTATGATTTCAGCAATGGGCGTATTTTTCATCATGACGATGGGCGGTCTTGATTTCTCTCAAGGATCCATTTTGGGACTTTCGGCCATAGTCGTGTGCATGGTATCTAAATACAGTATAGAACTATCGATTCTTGCCGGTATTGCTACCGGAGCGGCTATTGGTGCAGTCAACGGATACTTCTATGTAAATCGGAAAATCAAATCCTTTATCGTGACAATCTGCACAATGTTCCTATTCCGCGGACTGATTAAATTCTTAACCACGGATGCGCCGGTTGCAGGTTCTCCTATGCTCGTAATGTGGGACTCAACTGCATTTAAAGTCGGAGCAACTTTGGTGGTTATAGCAATAGGCTTCTTCTGCTTCAACTACACCAAATTCGGTACTTATTTAAAGGCTATCGGCGCCGGAGAAAAAGCCGCAATGTTTGCCGGTATTCGTACCGATCGCATTAAATTCCTCGTATACGTGCTGTCAGGTGCCATTACAGGTTTTGCTGCTTTTATTTCAGCAATCAAAATCGGATCAGTAACAGCAAACGGCGGCAACCAGCTTGAAACACAGATCCTGATTGCTCTCGTATTAGGCGGCATGCCTATTTCGGGAGGTGCTATGGCTCGTTTCTACAATGTAATCGTAGGTTCGCTTTTGTACGTGGTTTTGACCTCCGGACTTACCATGATGGGATTCAGCACCCAGATGATGCAGCTTATCCAAGGTGTTGTTTTCCTTGCCTTCGTAGCAATCTTTGCTGACCGTCAATCATTGTCCATCATTAAGTAAGTTAATCCTTAGTGTCCTGATCTTTACGATCAGGACCGTTTCTTATCCACTTTCTTAATTCTTCTTTAACCAAGCCGCTTTCACAAAATCATTAATTTTCAATCGAAAAATTTTCCGCATACGTTTACGTAAAAACGGACCGAGCTCTCAAAAATCATAAAAAATCCCTTGCATTATCTAGAAGTTCTAAAAACTGTGAGCATTGCACACGTTTACGGACTTGATTTCAAATATCATGATAAGTGAAATCAAGCGATGCAAAGTTAGTGTCAAGTTTTATCGCTTGTAGAATAAAGACCGTAAATTTTCGCAAGAGGTGATTTGCAATATGAAACTAAAGAAAATTGCAATAACTGTCGCCGGCGCATTATTCGCCGCCTCAATGGCTTCCTATAGTGCCAGCGCTTTAGCTATCGACAATAGCGATATCAAGATCGGCGTATCAATCTGGTCATCAACCGACGTTTTAGGCTCTGACAGTAAGCGTATGCTTGATGCTGCTGCCGAAGCTTTAGGCGTTGAAGTTCAATATGTTGACCAAGGCCACGTTTCTGAAAGAGTTACCGCATCTGTAGAACAGTTGGTTGCCGCTGGATGTCAAGGTATTATCGTTTGCAACTCTTCAGATACTGAAATGGTTTCAGCAGTCAAAACCTGCAATGATAACGAAGTTTACTTAGCACAGTTCTATCGCATCATCTCTGAAAAGAACAGTCCAGAAATTTATGCAATGGCCAAAGCCTCTCCTTACTTTGTCGGAGCTGTCCATGAAGATGAGCCGGCAAACGGTGAAGCTCTCGTCAATATACTTATCAATAAAGGATGCCGCAACATCGGTCTTATCGGCTGGGAGCAAGGTGACGCAACCTGGCTTGGACGTTGGGAAGGATATCGTGCCGGTGTAGAGAAGTGGAATGCCGCACATCCTGATGATCAGGTAAAACTCTCCGAGCCACAGTACGCAGGTACTTCTTCTGAAGGCGGTTCAAAAGCTGCTGAAGCTTTAATGGCAGCCGATCCTACTCTTGATGCACTTATTCCGGCAGGCGGCGGCGGTGATCCTTTGCTTGGTGCCGTTGCAGCTGTTGAAAGAGCCGGTAAAGTCAAAGACATCTCCATCGTTTCAACCGACTTCCTCCCGGATCTGGGTGAAAGATTAACAAACGGATCTATGGCAGGACAGTCAGGCGGTCACTATTGCGATCCTCTGTATGCATTTATGCTGGTTTACAATGCCGTTAAAAGCGGTGCAAACTATGAAGATCAATTTATCGATTTAACCTTCCCGTACCTCTATGTATCTTCTCCTGAGGACTACGGTGATTACGATAAATACTTCGAACAGAGCCTTCCTTACAATGCTGAGGAAATCGTTGCACTGTCCAATATGTCTGTTGATGACTTAAGAGCCGCAGCCAACAAGCTTTCCATTGAAGATGCTGCTGCCCGTGCTTCCAAGTAAAAATTTATGCTAAAACTTAAAGTTAGCAATTAAAATTTAAATAAACGAAAAAGCCTTCAAATCGAAGGCTTTTTTTATGCCTGATAAAACTCACATTGAGCAGTAATTTCTATTAATATTT
>NZ_GL831032.1 GCF_000188195.1 Succinatimonas hippei YIT 12066 | reverse complement strand
TGAACTGTGCCCCGTTGGGTAGACAATTAACCGACGGGGTATTTTTATGGGTGGAAAACGTATTTCAAAAGAGATTAAACAAAAAGCACTGGAACTCTTTCAACAAAGTTTTGGGTATAGAGCCACAAGTTCAATACTTGGCTTAAATCCGGGTACCGTGACTAATTGGTACTTATTATTTCGTTCCGGTGATACCTCTTGGGTCACGTCGCAATATCGCAAAACAGACATTAACGTACTGCAAAGAGCTGTCGATGAGTATCTCAATACCGAACAAGGCTGTAAGCTCATTGCTGTTAAATACGGAATTTCTACTGCAAAATTGTTAACAGCAAAACGAAATTTCGTAAACTATGGAGTAGTACAACTGCCCCAAGGACGAAATTCTATGCAGCGCCTCCAAGAGCAAAAACAAAAGATTAAAAAAGAATTGCAATCCATAGAAGAGCATAAAGAGCCATTAAATAAGAAGGAGCTTCAGGAAATGAAGGAGCTTTTAATCGTTAACATGGCCCTGTTGGAAGTTCTTGAAGAGAGCCATCCGGATGCGATCAAAAAAAAAGAATTCAGGCAGCAAAGAAAGCAG
>NZ_GL831031.1 GCF_000188195.1 Succinatimonas hippei YIT 12066 | reverse complement strand
CACGGGGCTTGACCACTCTGATATTCGAGGGTTGGTTACCTCCGGGCCAATGGTTTCGCCGTGAGCTCCGCCGTCTAAAAACGAGGATCGTCAATAATGACGCCATCATAGCAGTAACGCGGATAGCTCAACCGAATGCCCCCTTACAGGCTTCTAAAAAATCTTCCGATACCCCCTAAAACCTCAGATCCCTATAGTATCTCCTCTTCCTGCTATGCGGCCTCAGCCGGCGAGAAGTCCTTCATCATGCCGCAGATAAAACAGCCAAGCTCGCGCGCCACGGCCGTCACTGCTACGTTGCGTGATTTGCCGTGCTGTATCATGCGGTAATACTTCCGACGCAGTCTTTCGTTGGCCTTATCGGCATAGGCTATGACTTTACTGTCATTGCCCTTTTGCCGCGCAGCAAGGGCTTTGCTCTTGTAGCCTATGCACCCGCGGCAAATACTCTGCGCCGCTTCGACCGGCTCCAATCGCACATGCGTATTCCCTGCTTTGGTTATCGGAGTGCGACACACTGTTTCTCCGCTCGAGTCCTCCCCCGGGGTAAGGCCAACGAAAGCGGCAAAGCCGGACGGTTTAGCAAAGCGGTTAAAGTCGCATACCTCTGTTATGATGCTTGTGGCGCGCTTGCGGGTAATGCCGCACAAACAAGCCAACTGCGACACGCGGACTTCGTAGGCCGGCTTATGTGACAGCTCCTCAATGCGCTCATCGAATGCTTTGATTTTGGCGCTTAGCATCTGCATGGTGGCCAGGTACTCGTCAAGGGTTTCACGCTCCAAATCAGAAAGCGCAAGCTCACGCAATTGCTTAATATGTACTGCAGTCCATTTAGTATTCTCGTAGTGAAAGCCGTGACGAAGCGCTAGTGCATTGATTTGCTGCTTAAGTCTTTTGAGCATCTGCCGGTGGTCGTTGCGCATCCTGATGTAATCTCTCACTGCGCAGTCTTCAGCGGTTGGAACATGCACAAATGAACAGGTGCCGTAAGCTAGATTAGCGGCAATATCCCTAGCGTCACGGGTGTCGGT
>NZ_GL831030.1 GCF_000188195.1 Succinatimonas hippei YIT 12066 | reverse complement strand
GCGATAAGGAAGTCATTACGCTTGCAATTGTCATCGTCAATGCAAACAAGGATGAGACGTACGGACCTGTGCGTGAAGTGGCGGCAATTGAGGAAATTTTGTAGTTAAAGTTTTTAATTTAAGGTTATTTTAAAAAATCGTTCAGCTTGTATAATCTTTGTATCTTACTGATAGGAAAAGGAATCAAAGATGCAAATAAGAAAAGCAGAACGTAAAGATGCAGCTAAAATCCTAGAATTTATTAATCATCTTGCCGTATATGAGCATATGGAAGATGATGTTGTAGCTACTTCTGAGCTTTTGCAGGAGTGGATTTTTGATAAAAAGAAAGCAGAAGTTATTTTTGCGGTCAATGATGAAGGTAAAGAAGTAGGTTTTGCTCTATTCTTCCATAATTTTTCTACTTTTTTAGGTAGAGCCGGTGTTTATCTTGAAGATTTATTTGTATTGCCAGAATATCGCGGACAAGGATACGGTAAAGGATTGCTGAAAGCTTTGGCTAAAATTGCCGTTGATAGGCAGTGCGGAAGATTAGAATGGTCATGTCTTGATTGGAACACTTCGTCAATTGAATTTTATAAGTCATGCAAGGCGATACCTATGGATGAGTGGACTGTTTACCGCCTCACGGGAAAAGCTCTTAAGGATATGGCTGATTAAGGAGAGAAAAAATGCCGGTGCGGCAATCATTTGAGCTTGTTAGTCCGTTTAAGGCAGCAGGCGATCAGGTAGAAGCAATAGACGCTTTGGTAAAAGGAATACAAAAGGGTGATAAGGCTCAGACTCTTTTGGGGGTAACCGGATCCGGTAAAACTTTTACTATGGCAAATGTTATAGCCAAGCTCAATCGCCCTACAATGATTTTGTCGCACAATAAAACTCTTGCTGCTCAGCTTTATGGTGAAATGCGTGAGTTTTTCCCTAAAAACGCCGTTGAGTATTTTGTTTCATATTACGATTATTATCAGCCTGAAGCATATATTGCAGCGACTGACACTTTTATTGAGAAAGACGCTAAAGTAAATGAGCATATTGATCAGATGCGCCTTAGCGCGACTAAAGCGCTTATGGAGCGTCGCGATGTTGTCATCGTGTGCTCGGTTTCGGCTATCTACGGTTTAGGAGAGCCTGAGACATATCTGAAAATGATGCTGCATTTATCACGCGGCGAGTTTATATCTCAGCGCGATATTGTAACTCGTCTTGCTGAGCTGCAGTATACGCGCAACGATGTGGCATTTACCCGCAGTACCTTTAGAGTTCGCGGAGATGTAATTGATATTTTTCCGGCAGAGTCGGAAGGTTTTGCCATTCGCGTAGAACTTTTTGATGATGAAGTAGAAAAAATTCTGCGTTTTGATCCCTTAACCGGCGCAATAGAAGCTGAATTACCGCGTTTTACGGTTTTTCCTAAGACTCATTATGTTACGCCTAAAGAAATACTGCAGCGGGCAGTTGAAGAGATTAAAGTTGATTTAAAAGAGCGTTGCGATTATTTTTTGTCCAACAATAAGCTTCTTGAAGAGCAGCGGCTAAGAGAGCGTACCGCTTATGACATTGAGATGATAAATGAAATAGGATATTGTTCGGGCATTGAAAATTATTCGCGCTATTTGACTGGAAGAAAGGAAGGAGAGCCGCCTCCTTGCCTTTTTGATTATTTGCCAAAAGACGGACTTTTGATCATTGATGAGTCTCATGTGACAGTGCCGCAAATCGGCGCCATGTATCGCGGCGACAGATCGCGTAAAGAGAATCTCGTTAATTTCGGATTCCGCCTGCCGTCGGCGTTTGATAATCGTCCTCTTAAATTTGAAGAGTTCAAAAAACTGCAGCCTCAAACCATTTATGTGTCGGCAACTCCGGCAGATTATGAGCTTGAGGCTTCGTCTCAGGTTGTTGAACAGCTTATCCGTCCTACAGGACTTCTGGATCCTGAGATTGAAGTGCGTCCCGTTGCTACTCAGGTTGATGATTTAATGTCTGAGATAAGGATAAGAGCAGCTAAAAACGAAAGGGTTCTTGTTACGACGCTGACTAAGAAAATGGCGGAAGAGCTTACGTCTTATCTTGAGGAACACGGCATTAGAGTAAGGTATCTTCATTCTGATATTGATACGGTTGAGCGTATGGAAATTATCAGGGATTTGCGTTTAGGTGAGTTTGATGCTTTGGTCGGCATTAATCTGTTGCGAGAAGGCCTTGATATGCCGGAAGTCTCATTGGTTGCAATTTTAGATGCCGATAAAGAGGGCTTTTTGCGTTCATCCCGATCGCTAATTCAGACAGTAGGACGTGCGGCGCGTAATGTTAAAGGTAAAGCTATTTTCTATGCTGATAAGATCACAGATTCTATGCGTGTGACTATAGATGAAACAAAACGTCGCCGTGATATTCAGCAAAAATTTAATGAAGAACATAACATTACACCCAAACAAATTGAGAAGAAAATCGTTGATGTTATGGAGGTGGCTTTAACTCAAACATCAGTCTTTAAAGCTCCTGAAGAAAAACGCGAGAGACCTATTTCGTTTAAAGAATGGGATAAGCGTCGGCATAAACTCAGCGCAAAAGAACTCAGTGCTAAGATTGATAAACTTGAAGAGCAGATGCTGAAGCTTGCCTCCGAGCTTAAGTTTGAAGAGGCAGCTTCTGTCCGTGATGAAATGCAGGCATTGCAGCAGGAATTGCTTTTAATGCCGGGTCGAGAATAAATTAATCTTTTACTGTAATGAAAGAGGGACGTTTTTTAAAGAAGGATAGACTAAGATTTTCCATGAAGTCTTTAACGCTTTTAAAATCGTCCTCATCAAGCTCTTCGCTTTCGGTATCTAGTTTGCCGATTTGAATTAGGGTTTTAAGATCGTCTTTTAAATCTTTATCTTTAATATCGTCAAAACCTTTTAAATCGCATGATAATCCTAAAGAAAGACCGTAAGCGCTTTGTGCCAGTGCATAAAGTCGTGCTTGAGGTTTGTCATCAGAAGGAGGAAGCATAAGTTCGGGTACTTTGCCGTTTTTCAGCATTTCCTCAGCATCAATAGCAAAACTTGTGATAAGCGCTATTATTTCGCCGGGCAACGGGTTTGAATCATTTAAAAGCTCGCATACTTTTAAAGTAAGGACACGATCGCCCGGGATGAATCCTTTAGCGGTAAGGCCCAGAGTAAAAGCTTGCCATAATGCCGGATCGTCATGGATCCCGTAGCGTTTAAAAATTTTTGCGGTTTCTTTGTAATTATTTTTTTCTTCCATCCTTATTCTCCGTCATTGAGCAAAGGTCGCAAAATGAATATAATTAGCCTGTCTTAAAACATCAAGAGAGTTCTTTGTCATGCATCCTATGCTAAATATCGCAGTACGCGCTGCACGTGCTGCCGGTAATATTATTGCACGTAATTTAGGTCAAAACGATCAATTTGAAGTTACTGAAAAGCGCAAAGACGATTTGGTAACAGATGTCGATCGTGAATGTGAACAGACTATTACCTCGATTCTGCTTAAATCTTATCGCGATCATGCTGTTTTAGGCGAAGAGGGCGGCGTTCAGGGAAATAAAGATTCACAATTCCAGTGGATCATCGATCCTGTTGACGGAACGACCAATTTCGTTCAGGGAGTTCCGCACGTAGGTGTTTCTATTGCGTTGAAAAATAATGGAAAAACCGAAGTGGCAGTAGTGTTTGATCCGATTAAAAATGAGATGTTTACCGCATCCCGCGGAGACGGCGCGCAATTAAACGGACGTCGTATACGTGTCGCTTCCCGCCCTTCCTTGGAAGGCTCGATTATTGCAACAGCAGTTCCGGTTCGTTATCGTGAACGCATGTCTGCTTATATTCCTTTGTTGTCACGTCTTATTGATAATTGTGCCGATATTCGCCGTATGGGAGTTGCCAGCCTTGATTTAGCGTATGTCGCATGCGGACGTTTTGACGGGTATTTAGAGCAGGGCTTAAAGCCGTGGGATTTTGCTGCAGGTGAGCTTTTAGTCAGAGAAGCAGGCGGTATCGTAACCGATTTTATGGGTGAAACTGGATATGTAAAATCGGGCAATATTCTTTGCGGTAATCCTAATATTGTTAAAGGATTATTAAAAGTTACCGATCCTAAAACCCTTCCTGAAGTTTTACGTTAGCAGTCTTTTGGCGGTGCATTACCACCGCTGTTTTGTCTTTTAATTAATACAGCGCTTGGCTATTTCCAGTAAAGACGGGCGCTTGTTTCCGTAGATTTCCTTTACTTGAGCTAAAAATACTTCTGCCGTAGCAACACTGTCGGCAAAAGCATTATGAGCACAGTACGCAGGAAGTTTTCTGCGTCGGCGAATTGAAGATAAGCGTAAGTCATTGACATTGCCGGTGTGAGTGCTGAAGCTTTTTTCAAGCAGTAAAGTGTCTAAAAAGATGAGCGGCAGTAATGCAGGATCTTTAAGCTCTAAAGCTTTTGATAAAAAAGTTTTTTCAATTACAGCGGCATGACAAATGATAATTCTGCCTTTAATATGTTCTATTAACTGATTGAGCGCTTCGTTAAGACTTACGCCGTGCAGAAGCATTTCAGGTGTAATATGATTGATTACGGCACTGTGGCTTTTGACTTTATCGGCAATATTTATAAAGGTATGAAATCCGCTTGAAAAGTCTATTTCACCGCGGTTAATGTCAACCCATCCCATTGAAAGGATCAAATCTTCATTAAAATCAAGGCCGGTGGTTTCAAAATCAAGCGCCGTAAGCGGCAGTGAATCAAGAAAACCAGAGGTAATTATTTCCTGTTCAAAGAGTATTTGAGCTTTTTCAGGAATAGTCCCGTTAAGTATGGACTTGCGTCTTCTTTTTTCCAGTTTTATGAGCGGATTAAATAAATTAAGCATGATTAAATGCCTCCGCAAAACCTGAATTTAGCAGCTTCCTGCTGTTTTGCAATAATTCTGAATGCGTCTTTTAAATGATTGCGCTCAAATTGGCTTAAAGTATCGGGAACAAGATTGTTGGAAAGTTCTTCGTTATTGTTAAGGGCGTTTATCTGGTGCTTAAAGCGCAAGCTATTTAAGAAATATAAAGCTTCACTTAATTCTCGTTCGTCATCTTTGCTGATTTTTTGTGATTCTGCCGCAGCTTTCAGCCGATCGGGGGTTTCTGTTATGAGAGAGCCTGAACTTAAAGCATAAATTCTTGCAAGTTCAACAATTAAATTTACGGCTTGTTTTTTTATATTAAGATAGGGTTTGTTTTGTCCGTCTTTAGTAAGCACGAATTGTTTGAACAGTCCTAACGGCGGATTGACCGCAAGCGTTAAATTGGTAATGATTGCAAGAAAACGACTGTTGTCTCCCGTGAGCTTTAACATGTGAGACTTTAGTTTGTTAAGTAAAAACTCATCTCCGTATATAAAACGCAGATCCATAAAAACTAAAACATTTAGCAGATCGTCATGATCGGGATTTAGTATCCACTTTTCATAATTTTTGCACCAGTTGGAGTAACTTAAACACCATTTAGGATTGGAAGCCATATAGTTACCGTCACAAAGTGCATATCCGCACTCATCAAGACCATGACAGACAAAATCAGCCATATCTTTAAAATATTTAAGTTCGGTATCGGTGCAGTCACGTTCCAAGATTAAGGCATTGTCCTGATCTGATAAAAGCTGGACTTCGCTGCGGGCAAGAGATCCGGCTGCGATCCAGGCAAAATTGCACGGGGCTTTTTCATGCTCGTTAAGATAAATATCAATAAGCTTTTTATTAAAGGCATCAGCAATTTTGGACATTACAAGCTGAATAATTTGCGGGGATACGTCATTTTCCACAAGAGTTTTGAAGATTTCCTGTTTTTGTGCGGATAATTTTTTAAGTTCGCTTACCTTGGTTTGCTGTTTTATCGCTTTTAATAGAAAAACTGCTTGAAGCTGTGAGTTTTGCAATAATTGTGATGCGGTAATGATACCGACAATTTGTCCTCTATCAATAACCGGCAATACTTTTATATTATGCTCAATCATAAGCTCAAGCGAATGATAAAGCGGATCAGTAAGGTTTATAGTTACGGGGTTTTTTGACATTATGGCGCTTACTTCTTCACTGGGATCTACTCCGGCGGCAACGGCACGCAGTGTAATGTCGGACTTGGTAACAACCCCTATAAGTTTGTTGTTGTCAACAATAAAGGCGCATTCGGCATGCTTTAATCCTATTTCCTGTGCTGTTTGGCGTATGGTGCTTTTAGGTGAGACTAAAGCGCAATCGTTGAGATAAAAATCGGAAACAGGTCGGGAAAAGTGAGAATTGGCGGCTGCAGATTTATTGTTTGCCAAATGATTTACGCTTGATAATCTTACCCAATCTTTGGAGTCAAAATATTCGCTGACATGCTGGTTTTTGGCAATGATAAATTCTAAAACCTGTTTACTTATAATATAAAGCAGGGTGTTTTCTAAAAAGCGAACCGTATAATCGCTGCTGCCTTTTTTGTTTAGCTGCGTAAAGCCGAAGGAGTCTCCTACTCCAAGACGAGCTCTTAGTGTTCCGTCTTTGTTAATTTGTTCAACCGCACCGGTTCTTATCATAAAAAGACCGATGCCGGTGAGGCTTTCATCCTGCAGCGTTTCTTCCGGTGTGTAATAAGAAATTTTTACCTGTGCGGCAAGGGCATCCTGCTCTAAAGTATTCAAGCGCGTGAAGGGATAGGTATGGGAAATAAAATCGTAAATATTGGGAAGTAATGACTGATCCATGGCTCTTTCCGTATTTTTCTTTTATTGTATCAAACCGGATCTGCCGCTAAAACCCCGAACTGTATAATGCCCGATTGTCAATAACTGATAATCGGGACGATGAACCCCGATTAGAATGTACAGCTTAATTAAGCTAATGCTTTAGCTTCGTTGATGTCATCA
>NZ_GL831029.1 GCF_000188195.1 Succinatimonas hippei YIT 12066 | reverse complement strand
GGTAATTTTCCCCGTCATATTACATTTACCGCGCAGCATAAAATAAGAGCCGGCTTTATGAATAAGTCCAAGTAAAGCATAGCTGACATAGCCGGCATCCATGATTTTAAGTACCGGATATTTTTCATCTGCGTTTACGGCCTCTCTTTCATCGGCGGTGCCGGAAGTAAAAGTTACGGCTTTAAACATACCCGTGACTAAAGAAAATACCGTCTGCATACCGATTTGAGCGTTCTTAGGCTCCTTGCTTACGGCATTACCTTGCTCGTCATAGGTGTCAGGCAGTTCATCGCCTTTAGCGGCGGTACGGCAGCCGGGAAAAATATCTTCAAGCTTATCGTTTACATGCCAATATGAGCCGTCAACCGCTTCGATATCTTCAACGGCAAGACCGTGCTCTCTTAAAATATTTAATAAAAGTCTCCCGTGCTTGGGTTGGGCAAATTTAGCACTGAGAAAATCCGTATAGCGCTTAAGCAACATACCCATCAATTGTGTAACCTCCGGCTTTTTGATTTTATTGTGAAACGGTTTGCTCTCCATACTCTGCCCTGACAGAGCGGCATAACGGGCACCGATTGAAGCTATGGTGAATTTAGCGCCGGAGCCTGTCTGTACAATGATTGACGTTACAAAACTGATGGGATTAAAACGGCATTTTCTCCGGTTAAGACCGACTTTTCTTGCCATACGGCCGATGAAAGATGCCGAAACGGTAGAGGAAAAATACTCTTTTAAAGAACGTTCGTTAATTTGGGACTTGCAGTTACGGTCTTTTAGGATAGATAATAAACGCGGCATAGGAACTCCTGAATTTGATTTTTCACAACTTAATTTTAGAGATTTCTATGC
>NZ_GL831028.1 GCF_000188195.1 Succinatimonas hippei YIT 12066 | reverse complement strand
AAGAAATAAAGCTGTTACTCTTAAAGCACTTGGTTATCCAAAAAGTACATCTACATTACATCAATGGCTGCAGGTATATACTCCGGAGCGTTATAAGGTTAAAAGCATTTCCGTAAGTAAAAGCAAAAAGACTTATACTAAACAGGAGCGTACAGCGGCGGTTAAAGCGCTGCTGACCCGTGAAGCTTCAGCTGAAAAGGTAGCCAAGCAGCATAAGGTCAGACGAGCAACGCTTTATAAATGGGCAAGTCAAATTAATGTTTCAATAATGCCGATGAAGAAGAAAATCCCTAAAGATATATCTTTAAGTGAGCTGCAGGATAAATACCAAGGCTTACTTCAAGAATACGAGCAGCTGCAAAAAGATGTATATCGTCTGCAGATGGAAAAAGACATATTAGAGAAAGCAGGAGAAATCTTAAAAAAAGCGGAAGGCATCAATCCGCAAAACCTAAGCAATCGCGATAAAACTTTAGTGATTGATGCCTTAAAAGATAAATATCGCATAAAAGACTTATTGTCTTTATTAAGACTGTCCAAAAGCTCTTTTTATTACCAACATTTTGCAATGCATAAACCGGATAAATATGCCGGAGTCAGAGAAACAATAAAAGCCATCTTCAATCACAGCTATCAAAGTTACGGTTACCGACGTATTCATGCCTCTTTAAAAGAATTTGGCACTGTTATTTCAGAGAAAGTAGTAAGAAGAATTATGAGACAGGAAGAGATAAAAGTAAAAAGCAAACGGATGAGAAAATACTCTTCCTATCAAGGTGAAATCAGTCCTGCGGTAGACAATATCATTCAGCGGGATTTTCACAGCTTAAAACCTAATCAAAAGCTGCTTACCGATATTACTGAATTTGCCTTACCGGAAGGTAAAGTATATTTATCACCGCTGCTTGATTGTTTTGACGGGATGGTAACTGCTTGGACTATAGGATGTTCACCAAACGCCGAATTGGTCAATAAGATGTTGGATAATGCGATTAAACATATTAAAGGAAACGCCAAGCCTGTTATTCATTCCGACCGCGGCTGCCACTATCGCTGGCCGGGATGGATAAAGCGTATGGAAGATAACGGCTTTATCCGTTCGATGTCAAAGAAAGGCTGCTCACCTGACAACAGTGCCTGTGAGGGATTTTTCGGCAGACTTAAAAATGAATTTTTCTATGGAAGAGATTGGACAAAAACCGGAATAAAAGATTTTATCTTAAGTCTTGATAAATACCTTCATTGGTATAACGAGCATAGAATCAAGGCAAGTTTGGGATATAAAAGTCCGGTGCAATATCGGCAATCTTTAGGTATTATGAACTGAAAATCATGTCCAACTTTTTGTCCGCACCCCC
>NZ_GL831027.1 GCF_000188195.1 Succinatimonas hippei YIT 12066 | reverse complement strand
ACCAAGTGCTTTAAGAGTAACAGCTTTATTTCTGGGGATGCGGACAAAATCCTGGACTAAAACCGTGAGTAAAGCATCATGTTTTCACACTCAGAGCGATTAAAGGCAGTAAAGTTTTATATCAAATCCGGATACAGATTAAGATACACAGGCGCTGACTTTTTTTGATAAAATTTTTTAGTAAACAATCTGCTTTATACGCTTATCGGAGCAAGTAACCTGATTTTCTTCATAAAGCGGCTCAATTTCATAAAGCTCAAGCTGTTTTAACTTTTTTAAAACAATGTCATCCGGCGAGGTGCTTTTCACATAGTCCAAAAATGCTCCAGTTAAGATCACCTCCGTCTCAACTTCCAGATCTGCTGCAGTAAGAGCCACTTCGAGACCGTCTTCAAAAAACGGCGAATTTAAAGGTGATGAAGATAAAACTATTCTTAATTTCAAAATTCCTTTACCTCATCACAATCATTTAATTTCATAACAAGCTCAATGTTTCCTGAGAGCAGGTACCCGGTCTTTAAAACACTTGCGTTAAATCCGCAGGTTTTAAATGCTCTGCCGCACACAAGCAGCGGAAACTCGTGTTCTTTGGCAAGTGATATATAGGAACTCTGCGTCTTTCCGCCTACCGAACCGTCTTCATATAAAGATGAAGCGCATTGCGCACCTTCATTGATAAAAAAAATCCCCTGTACTTTATGCCCTGCAGCCAAGCTCTCTTTTATCTTTTCAAGAGCTGTTTCATGAACCGCACTGCATGCCGGGGATTTACTGACAATATAAAAAAGACGCATTAGCCTACGTATACCACTACTTCTATTTCACACAATGCGCCCTTGGGTAAATCAACTCCGCCAATGCAGGAACGAGCCGGTGCATCCTCATCCATATATTTGGCGTAAACTTCATTGAACGCTGCAAAGTCCTCAATATTCTTTAAATAGCAGGTTGCTTTGACGATATTATCCATGGTGGTTCCGGCAGCACCGACCAAAGCGGCAACATTCTGCATGGCCTGCTCAGCCTGCGCGGTAATATCTCCTTGAACCATTTCACCCGTTGCAGGATCTAAAGGGATCTGCCCGGAGGCAAACAAAAAGCCGTTTACAATCTTACCCTGAACATACGGACCAATTGCCTTGGGGGCTTTTTCAGTATTTAAAACTCTAGTAGACATTTTTATCTCCTTATATTGCAAAAAACCCGGCCATAAAGCCGGGCTTATTTATAACTTAAGCATTGTTTACTTATTACCGCCTAAGTTCATACCGGCATCGACAGCCTCCAAAGCCGCACCGAGCTGCTTCTGAACTTCTTCAGTTGAAACAGTAGGCTGGGCTTCTGCTGCTGCCTTAGCTTTAGCGATTTCTTCGCGACGCTTCTGATGGTACTTAAAGCCGGTACCTGCAGGAATGAGGCGTCCGACAATTACATTTTCCTTCAAGCCGCGAAGCTCGTCAACCTTACCGGCAACTGAAGCTTCAGTGAGCACGCGAGTGGTTTCCTGGAATGAAGCCGCGGAAATAAAGGACTCGGTAGACAAGGAAGCCTTGGTAAGACCCATCAGGATATGACGGTACTTAACTTCTTTCTTGCCTTGAGCACGTAATCTCTCATTAACAAGCTCGACATGAGAAACCTCAGCCTGCTCATCCTTGAGGAATTCGGTGCTGTCACCCGGATCCAGAACTTCGCACTTACGCAGCATCTGACGAACGATAACTTCGATATGCTTATCGTTAATCTTTACGCCCTGCAAGCGATAAACGTCCTGAACTTCATTGACGATATAGTTGGCAACAGCGTTAACGCCGCGCAAACGCAAAATATCGTGCGGAGACTCAGGGCCTTCTGCGATCATTTCACCCTTCTGAACCTTTTCACCTTCAAACACGTTGAGGTTGCGGGACAGAGAAATCATTTCCTCATGCTCAGGGATCAGATTGCCGTTTTCATCAACAGCCCCCTCTTCCGGAGTAATGATGAGACGGCGCTTGCTCTTGGTTTCCTTACCGAAGGAAACGGTACCTGAAATCTCTGCCAAGATAGCAGGCTCTTTAGGAGCACGGGCTTCAAACAAGTCGGCAACACGCGGCAAACCGCCGGTAATATCTTTAGTACCGCTGGCCTGCTGAGGAATACGGGCAATAATATCACCGATATTTACCTCTGCACCGTCTAGCATCTGCACGATGGCTTTTGCCTGGAGCATGTACTGAGCGGCAACGGTGGTTCCCGGGATCAGAACGTCACGACCGTTATCATCGACAATCTTAACGGCAGGGCGCTTTTCCTTACCCTGGGAAGGACGAGCGGCGATTTCGCGGACCTCAATTGAGGAAATACCCAATGCCTCATCTTCCTTCTTATCAACGGTAACGCCTTCGATGATATCTATGTATTTAATGCGGCCGTGTACTTCGGAAATAATCGGATGAGTATGCGGATCCCAACGTGCTACGGTGGTTCCGGTCTTAACAACATCTCCGTCTTTTACTTCAAGAACGGCACCATAAGGGATCTTATGGCTTTCTTTAGAAGCGCCGAACTCATCCATAACAAGGAGTTCTGACTGACGTGATGTAACAACTTCCTTACCTTCAGTATTTACAACGGTCTTAGCATTCAAAATACGAATAGTACCGCTGTTGCGTACGGTTGCTCCGCTTTCTGCTACGGCACGAGATGCCGCACCACCGATGTGGAAGGTACGCATGGTAAGCTGGGTACCCGGCTCACCGATGGACTGAGCGGCGATAACACCGACTGCCTCACCGGCATTGACCAAGTGTCCGCGAGCCAAATCACGGCCGTAGCACTTGGCACAAACGCCGAACTTGGTCTTACAGGTAATAGGCGAACGAACCTTAACCTTATCTACCTTGGCATCCTCAAGAATGGTGCAGAACTTCTCATCAAGTAAGGTTCCGGCAGGAAGCAGCACTTCATTGCTGCCCGGACGCAATACGTCAGCTGCCAAAGTACGGCCTAAAACTCTGTCACGCAATGTCTCGATGACGTCGCCGCCTGATACGTGCGGAGTAATATCAAGACCGTCATCAGTACCGCAGTCTTCTTCAGTAATAACCAAGTCCTGAGCGACATCGACCAAACGACGGGTCAAGTAACCGGAGTTTGCAGTCTTCAATGCGGTATCGGCAAGACCCTTACGAGCACCGTGGGTTGAAATAAAGTACTGCTGTACGTTCAAACCTTCACGGAAGTTTGCGGTAATCGGGGTTTCAATAATGGAGCCGTCCGGAGTTGCCATCAAGCCGCGCATACCGGCAAGCTGACGGATCTGAGCAGGTGAACCACGAGCACCGGAGTCAGCCATCATATAGATGCTGTTAAATGAAGCTTCCTTCTCTTCCTGACCTAAAATATTGGTTCCGGTCTCAACGGAGAGGTTGCTCATCATGGCCTTCATAACCTTGTCATTGGCATTTGACCAAACGTCAATAACCTTGTTATAGCGTTCACCCGGAGTGATCTGACCGTTTTCATACTGAGCCTGAATCGACATGACTTCCTTCTGAGCTGCAGCAATAATGGTCTGCTTCTCCTTAGGAATGAGCATATCGTCAACGCAGACGGAAGATCCTGAAATAGCAGCGTTACGGAAGCCGGTATACATGATGTGGTCGGCAAACATAACGGTGTCTTTAAGACCGAGCAAGCGATAGCAGCTGTTTAACAAAGCGGCAATCTTCTTCTTGCCAAGAGGTACGTTGGAAACCTTGGTAAACCAGTCTTTTTGCGTCAGAATTTCCTTGACGGTATCTTCGTTTACGCCTTCAGCCGGCGGATCAATAAGGTCATAGGACAAACCGCGAGGCAGAATCAATGACAAAATGGCACGGCCTACGGTGGTAAGACGCAGCTCGTTTTTCTCAACGATTTCCTTAGTGTCGGGGTTCTTGACGCTGTAGCGGATACGGCATGCGATACGAGCCTGCATTTCGGCAAGACCGCTCTTATATACGCGCTCGGCTTCAGTTGCGTCCGACAAAATCATACCTTCGCCCTTGGCGCCGACCTTCATACGGGTCATGTAGTAAAGACCCAAAACAACGTCCTGTGCCGGAACGATAATAGGATCGCCTGATGCCGGGGACAAGATGTTGTTGGTTGACATCATCAAGGCACGAGCTTCAAGCTGAGCCTCAAGGGTAAGAGGAATATGTACGGCCATCTGGTCACCGTCGAAGTCGGCGTTAAATGCCGGACATACGAGCGGGTGCAGACGAATTGCCTTACCTTCAATCAAGATAGGCTCAAATGCCTGAATACCCAAACGGTGCAAGGTAGGAGCACGGTTTAACATAACCGGATGCTCACGAATAACCTCATCAAGAACGTCCCAAACGACGGCGTCTTCACGCTCTACCATCTTCTTTGCAGCTTTAATGGTAGTGGCAAGACCGCGCATCTCCAAACGACCGTAGATAAACGGCTTAAAGAGCTCAAGAGCCATCTTCTTGGGCAAACCGCACTGATGCAGACGCAAATTAGGTCCGCAGGTAATTACGGAACGACCCGAGTAGTCAACGCGCTTACCGAGAAGGTTCTGACGGAAGCGACCCTGCTTACCTTTAATCATGTCAGCTAAAGACTTGAGCGGACGCTTGTTGGATCCGGTAATGGCGCGGCCGCGACGACCGTTGTCCATGAGGGCATCCACTGATTCCTGAAGCATGCGCTTTTCGTTGCGGACAATGATTTCAGGGGCAGCCAAGTCCAAAAGTCTCTTCAAACGATTGTTACGATTAATTACACGACGGTACAAATCGTTCAAATCAGAAGTAGCGAAACGGCCGCCGTCAAGCGGAACCAACGGACGCAAATCAGGAGGCAGTACCGGCAAAACGGTAAGAATCATCCACTCCGGTTTGTTTCCGGAATTAACAAAAGACTCAAGAAGCTTCAAGCGCTTGGTAAATTTCTTGCGATTGCTTTCTGAGGTGGTTGAATCTAAAGCCTCGCGCAGCTGTCTGATCTCAAGCGGGAGATCCATATGCTGGAGGATCTCCAAAATAGCCTCGGCACCCATTTTAGCGGTGAAATCATCACCGTATTTCTCGAGTGCATCAACATACTGCTCTTCGCTCAAAAGCTGACGGGTTTCAAGCTCGGTCATACCGGGATCGGTTACGACATAGCTTTCAAAATACAATACGCTTTCAATATCGCGCAGCTTCATATCCAGAACCAAGCCGATGCGGGAAGGCAAAGACTTCAAATACCAGATATGGGCAACCGGAGAGGCAAGTTCGATATGACCCATTCTCTCACGGCGAACTTTAGCCTGAGTAACTTCAACGCCGCACTTATCGCAAATAGTGCCGCGGTGCTTTAAGCGCTTATATTTACCGCACAAGCACTCATAATCCTTAATCGGTCCGAAAATCTTGGCACAAAACAGACCGTCGCGTTCAGGCTTAAAAGTACGATAGTTAATGGTTTCGGGCTTTTTGACTTCACCGTATGACCATGCACGGATCATCTCGGGAGAAGCCAAACCGATTTTAATCGCATCAAAGTCTTCAAGACGCTGCTTGAAAGCATTGCTGCGATTGGCAAGTTTGCCAAGGCTGTCGCTTAACCCTAAATCTAAAGACAAATCATCAGAGGTATCACGAGCTTGGTTGTTGAATCCCTCAAAGAGGGCTTCATCCTGACCGTTTTCCTGTATGCTCACAACAGTTTCTCCTGCGTAGTGGCTGGACCGGGAGAGCGGACCCTCCCGGATGGATACTTAGTCCTTGCGAACAAGGTCAATATTGATGCCTAACGAACGAATTTCGCGCAGCAATACGTTAAAGGATTCAGGGATGCCTGCATCCATACGGTAAGAGCCGTCAACGATATTCTTATACATCTTGGTTCTGCCGTTAACGTCGTCAGATTTAACGGTTAACATTTCGCGCAAGGTGTAAGCGGCGCCGTAAGCTTCAAGAGCCCACACTTCCATTTCACCGAAGCGCTGACCGCCGAACTGTGCCTTACCGCCTAAAGGCTGCTGGGTTACCAAGCTGTAAGAACCGGTAGAACGAGCATGCATCTTATCGTCAACCAAGTGATTGAGCTTAAGCATGTACATGTAACCTACGGTTACTTTACGTTCAAACGGCAAACCGGTAGTTCCGTCATAAAGAGTCATCTGTCCGGACTCAGGGAGGCCGGCAAGCTTTAACAGCTCTTTAATGCTTTCTTCGGTTGCACCGTCAAACACCGGAGTTGCAACGGTCAAACCGTCTCTTAAGTTATTGGCCAAAGTCATGACTTCTGCGTCAGACATGGAATCAATATCGACTTTCTGTGAGGTATTGCCTAAGTCATAAATCTGCTGCAGAACTTTACGGATTTCAGCGATAGCTTTCTGCTCGATAAGCATCTTGTTGATCATATCGCCGATACCCTTTGCAGCCAGACCCAAATGAACCTCAAGAACCTGACCGATATTCATACGTGAAGGAACGCCCAGAGGGTTCAACACGATATCAACAGGTTTTCCGTTCTCATCAAACGGCATATCCTCAATCGGGCAAATCTTGGAGATAACACCCTTGTTTCCGTGACGACCTGCCATCTTATCGCCCGGCTGAATGCGGCGCTTAACGGCGAGGTAGACTTTCACAATCTTGAGGACCCCCGGAGTAAGATCATCACCTTCGGTGATCTTCTTACGGGCAGTTTCAAATTTTTCCTGATACTCTTTCTTATAGTCAGTAAGACGGACCGCAAACTCCTCAAGCTGACGCTGAGCGGTATCATCATCAAGACGCTGAGCTAAAACTTCGGTATCTGAAAGTTTCTCAACATCTTTTTCCTTCATTCCGTTCTTAATCAGGTGAGCGCGAACCTGGCGTAAGAGACCGGCGCTTAAGAATGCAAACTCCTCATCCAAATCCTTCTTGGCTTTAGCAATATGCATCTCTTCAATTTCTTTGGCGCGCTTATCTTTCTCCACACCGTCACGGGTAAAGATCTGGACGTCTACGACAGTACCTGAAACACCGTTAGGAACGCGTAATGATGAGTCTTTAACCTCGGAAGCTTTCTCACCGAAAATAGCACGCAGCAGCTTTTCTTCAGGAGTAAGCTGAGTTTCGCCCTTAGGAGTTACTTTACCGACCAAGATATCTCCACCGACGACTTCAGCACCGACATAAACGATACCGGCCTCATCAAGCTTAGATAATGCGGCCTCACCGACATTCGGGATATCGGCGGTAATTTCTTCAGGTCCGAGCTTGGTGTCACGAGCCACACAGGATAACTCCTGAATATGAATCGTAGTAAGACGATCTTTTGCCGCAACGCGCTCTGATACCAAGATAGAGTCTTCGTAGTTATAACCGTTCCACGGCATGAAGGCTACGCGCAGATTCTGGCCCAAAGCAAGTTCGCCCAAGTCGGTTGAAGAACCGTCGGCAAGAACGTCGCCTGCCACGACCTTCTCGTGCAAAGACACGCAAGGACGCTGGTTAATGCAGGTGTTCTGGTTGGAACGGGTATACTTAATTAAATTGTAGATATCAATGCCGGCATCATGGCTGCCCTCAATCTCGTCAGGGTTGACGCGAATGACGATGCGGGCACCGTCGACATTATCAACGACACCGCCGCGGCGGGCAATAATAGAAACGCCGGAGTCAACCGCCACCGCACGCTCCATGCCGGTTCCGACAAAAGGCTTCTCGGAACGAACGGTAGGAACGGCCTGACGCTGCATGTTCGCACCCATCAAGGCACGGTTAGCGTCATCATGCTCAAGGAACGGAATCAAGGCGGCAGCAACTGAAATAACCTGCTGCGGGGAAACGTCCATAAACTGAACATCAGAAGATCTTCTAACGGTTGATTCGCCCTTGTAACGGCACTGTACATAGTCATCAATAATATGACCGTTTTCATCAAGATCGGTATTAGCCTGAGCGATGACGTACTGACCTTCGTCAATTGCTGACAGATATTCAAAATCTTCAGAGACCTGTCCGTCTTTTACACGACGGTAAGGAGTCTCAAGGAATCCGTAGTCATTGCAGCGGGCAAAAACAGCCAAGGAGTTAATAAGACCGATGTTCGGACCTTCCGGAGTCTCAATCGGGCACAAACGGCCGTAATGAGTCGGATGAACGTCTCGAACTTCAAAGCCGGCACGCTCACGGGTCAAACCGCCAGGTCCCAAAGCGGAAATACGGCGCTTATGAGTGACCTCGGACAACGGGTTGTTCTGATCCATGAACTGGGACAATTGGCTTGAACCGAAGAACTCTTTAATTGCTGCGCTGATAGGCTTGGCGTTAATAAGTTCCTGCGGAGTGGTATTGTCAAGATCGCCTAAAGACAAACGCTCTTTAACGGCGCGCTCGACACGAACCAAACCGATGCGGAATTGGTTTTCGGCCATTTCACCTACAGAACGGATACGACGATTGCCCAAATGGTCGATATCATCGATATTTTCTTTACCGTTTCTAATCTTAACCAAATAACGCATTACCTTAATAATGTCGTTATTAGATAAAGTACCGCGCTCTTCTTCAGGCTGATTAGGCTCTAAATGCAAGGCTTTGCCGCGATTGTCGGTAACCTTTGCTTCAAGATCCTTAACGTTTACATTAAGGTTGAGCTCGGATAACGGGAAAATTACGGCACGCTCAAAAGAGATAACCTCATCACCTACGTTAATCTTTACTTTATGCAGATAACGGGTAGCGGCAGGAGCCATCGGATCTTTATCGGCTTTGATTAACAAAGTGTCAAGGAAGTCAAGAAGCTTATCGGCACACTTTTCCGGAACGGTATTTGGCATGCACTCGACTTCACCCTGATCAAGGTGAGCCTTGACAATGTCGACAACCTTAGGGAAAGAAGCATAGACATAACCGTTAGCCACGACGATGTCGGAATCTTTGGTATTTACGGATACGGACTCATCGGCAAAAGCACGTTCGATACCGAGTTTAAAATACTTGGTTTCGACAAAACGGGAATTGAACTTCATGCGGCCGACGGAGGACAAATCATAACGTTCTTCAGCAAAGAAGAGGTTATGGAACAAAGTCTCGGCGGCTTCTGCAGTAGGAGGCTCACCCGGACGCATCATCTTGTAAATTTCATATAAAGCGGCAAGACGATCGGCCTCAGGTGAAGTTAAATCACGGCTGGTATCGTTTCTTAAAGTCTCGGCAATAAACGGACCTTCATCGACCTGGCTGGTGTAAAGAATAGAAATCTTCTTAATACCGTTGTCGCGAATATTATTAACGACGGTCTCGTTTAATACGGTATTGGCAGCAACGACCGGAGTTCCCTCTTTAGTTGCATAATCATGGGCTACGATCTTGTCGTAAAGATACTCTTGCGGAATCTCGATTGAAGTAACTTCGGCTTTCTTAAGTTCGCGAATATGGCGGGCAGTGATCTTCTTGCCCTTTTCAACTAAAACTTTCTTATTGAGCTTAATATCAAAAGAAGCCGTTTCACCGCGTAAGCGCTCAGGAACGAGCTCCATATTGATCTTGGTACCCTTGAACTCAATATCAACGGTATCAAAGAACAAATCAAGGATCTGCTCAGTGGTATAGCCTAAAGCGCGCAAAAGTATTGATGCCGGCAGTTTACGACGACGGTCAATACGTACGAACATGTTATCGCGATGATCAAATTCAAAATCAAGCCATGAGCCGCGATAAGGAATAATACGAGCGGAGAATAAAATACGACCCGGATGAGTTTTACCTTTATCATTGTCGAAAAATACACCGGGACTTCTGTGCAACTGAGAAACAACGACGCGTTCGGTACCGTTGATTACGAAAGTACCGTTGTCGGTCATGAGCGGAATTTCGCCCATGTATACATCCTGGTCAATACGCTCTTTTACAGTCTTAGGAGCATCTTTTTCATACCTGACCAGGCTGAGCTTAACCTTTAAAGGGGCGGAATAAGTAGTGCCGCGAATCATGCATTCACGGACATCAAATTTAGGCTCGCCCAAATGGAAACTGTTATAGCAAAGTTCAGCATTACCTGAATAACTGCGGATCGGGAAAACGCTCTTAAAAGCGGCGACCAGTCCGTTTTCGCTCTTAGGATCGGAGCTAATGAACTGTTTGAACGAATCCAGCTGAACTGCAAGCAAATACGGGGTGTCTAAAACCTTTACTCTCTTGCCAAAATCCTTGCGGATACGCTTTTGCTCAGTATACGAGTAGACCATGGATTGGGGGTCCTCAGGTTGATCTGTTTCGCGGTGAGAGATGCGATTGCATCATGCTCTTAATCAGGCACCGAACCCGAGTCCTCTTGCGGGGGCTCGGGTTGCAAATTTTTGATAGCTAAACTATCAACCGGCTTGGTGCAAAGCCGGCTATGTAAAGACTAGAATTAGTCTAAGGAAGCCTTAGCGCCGGCATCCTCTAAAGCCTTCTTCAAAGCTTCAGCTTCTTCCTTAGGAAGAGCTTCTTTGATCTTGGCAGGAGCAGACTCAACTAAGTCTTTAGCTTCCTTCAAGCCGAGGCCGGTAGCGGTACGAACAGCCTTAATAACGGCAATCTTGTTAGCACCGACTTCCTTCAAGGTTACGTCGAACTCGGTCTTCTCTTCAACGGCGGCAGCACCGGCAGCAGGACCGGCAACAACAGCAGCAGCTGCAGAAACACCAAACTTCTCTTCCATTGCTTTAACGAGCTCAACAACTTCCATAACGCTCATTGCAGCAATTGCATCAATGATTTCATCCTTAGATAAAGCCATTTTATTTTTCCTTTAAAATGTTATGTCAGGCCAAGCCTGATCGAAAAGTGACAAGGCTTATTCAGCCTGAGCCGGAGCGGCTTCGCCGCCTTCAGCCTGTAATTTATCGCCCAAAGCAGCAAGGGTGCGAACGAGCTTGCCAGCTGCAGCCTCCTTCATGGTAGCGAGCAACTTGGCGATGCCTTCCTCGTAGGTAGGCAAGCTTGCGAGCACGTCAATGTCTTTGCCGTCGTAGAATTTACCTTCAAAAGCTAAAGCTTTAACGGTGAAATTCTGATTGGTCTTTGCAAACTCTTTGAACAAACGAGCAGCTGCGCCCGGATGATCCATGGACAAACCGATAATGCTCGGGCCCTTGAATGCATCCTTGAGGCACTCAAACTCGGTGCCTTCTACGGCACGGCTAAGGAGAGTGTTGCGAACAACGTGTAAATAAACGTTGTTGGCACGGCAGTCCTTACGGAGTTTGGTCATCTGAGCTACTTGAATGCCGCAAGAATCGGCAACAACAGCTGACAATGCTTTTTTGGCTACTTCGCTGACACCGGCAACAACTGCCTTCTTGTCTTCGATATTCATTGCCATCTTAGCAGTGACTCCTGGAATGTTCTTACGAACGGTTTTTCCCATCTGGGAATTACTACCGGAATCAGTTCCAAAGGAAAATTCCTGTGGAGCTTGTTCCGCCTGCGCAGGTTATTAAGGATACTTCCTCCTGCGGTCTTTGGAGGGAGCTAGCTCCCGGCCAAATGTGGATTAATGCCCTTAACAATAAAGGGCATTAAAATTCTTATGCCTGAACGGAAGTATCGGCGTTCAGAGAAGATTTTTCTACGGTTACACCGCCGCCCATGGTGGTGGAAACGCAAACCTTCTTAATGTAGGTGCCCTTAGAAGAAGCAGGCTTTGCCTTGGTAATGGCACCTAACAAAGCATTGAGGTTATCGGTAAGCTGAGCAACGGTAAAGTTAACTTTGCCGATGGAAGCCTGAATAACACCGGTCTTGTCGTTACGATAACGAACCTGACCTGATTTGGCATTCTTAACAGCCTGAGCTACGTCGCGGGTAACAGTACCGACTTTAGGGTTCGGCATTAAACCGCGCGGACCTAAGATCTGACCTAACTGACCGACAACGCGCATTGCATCAGGAGAAGCGATGACGACGTCAAAGTCCATCATGCCCTTCTTGATTTCAGCGGCAAGCTCGTCCATACCGACGAGATCTGCACCTGCAGCCTTAGCGGCTTCAGCAGCAGCGCCCTGAGTAAATACGCAAACGCGTACGGTACGGCCATTGCCGTGAGGCAATACGGTAGCGCCGCGAACGTTCTGATCGGATTTGGTCGGATCGATGCCTAACTGGATGGCAACGTCAACGCTTTCTACGAATTTGGCTTTCGGGCACTTAATCAAAGTCTCAAAAGCTTCGGTAACCGGATATTCACGGGTTCTGTCGATGATGGAACGGATTTCCTTCATGCGCTTTGATAATTTAGCCATGTCTTAGTCCTCCACCTGAATGCCCATTGAACGAGCGGTACCGCCGATTGAACGAGCTGAAGCTTCTAAGTCAGCACCGGTCATATCGGGTTCTTTAGTCTTAGCAATCTCAAGCAGCTGAGCGTGGGTAATCTTACCTGCGCTTTCTTTGCCCGGCTTGTGAGAAGCGGTCTGGATGTTAAGAGCTTTCTTAATAAGGTAAGAAGCCGGAGGAGTCTTGGAAATAAAGGTGAAGGATTTATCCTGATATACAGTAATAACAACAGGAACCGGAGCACCTTTCTCAAGCTTTGCGGTATGAGCGTTAAAAGCTTTGCAGAACTCCATAATGTTAACGCCGTGCTGACCTAATGCAGGGCCAACCGGAGGAGCAGGATTAGCGCTGCCTGCGCCGACCTGTAATTTGATGTAGGCAGTAACTTTCTTTGCCATTTGAGGTTTTCCTCTAAAAGTGGGTGATACCGCGCATTATTGATGCGCTTCCCTTGCAAACAAATAGAAAATCTGCTTGCGTGAATTGCTTCTAAAAATGTAAGTTTTGGGAGTATACACAAAATATAAAAAGATTACAAGTATTTTTTATATTTCTCTATAGTGACAACGCATAATGATCCGGCTCACAAA
>NZ_GL831026.1 GCF_000188195.1 Succinatimonas hippei YIT 12066 | reverse complement strand
GCGATCTGCCCCTCTCACACCACCCACCGTGCAGTTCATGCAGTGGGCGGTTCCGAAAGGTCGCAGTCAATAAAGCCTATTTCATAAGCTTCCTTGATGCTTAACCAACCCCAACCCCTGATGATTTCCTTTGTTATCACATAGTTCGCATACAAGGCTTTTGCCCAGTGCTTCATTGAGCTGTGCGCTATGATATAACATCGGTTTTCATTGTTGGTCTTGAGTTTCTTCAGCTCTTCGTATTTGGTGCTGTTCTTCTTCCACTTTTTCAGATAGATTTGTCGTATTCTACGGCGTATCCATTTGTCAATGTCATTCATAGAACAATTTGCTATCCCCATACGGTAGTAGCCTACCCATCCCTTTAGAAAGGTATTAAACCGCTTTTTGGTGCTTTCCTCTCCCCGGGGTAACCTCCTGTCGGTAAGAATGCGGATTTTATCCTTTAGCTTCTTACGCGACTTGTTGTGTACCACCGGTACCCATCTTGTCTCCAAGTCTTCCTCGATTCTTTTAAAACCGAAACCGAGAAACTTGGTTTCCTGCGACAGCATCCCTATTGAGGTCTTTTCCTTGTTTATTTGTAGAAAAAGCTTCTTCTCAATATACTTAGATATACTTTCGTAGATGCGGTGGGCTGCTCTTTCACTCTTGGCGAAAATTACGCAATCATCGGCATAGCGACAGAATTTAACCCCTCGTTCGTCCGGTACTTTATCCATCTCATTTAGGAGGATATTTGCCGGTATCGGCGACATAGGACCTCCCTGCGGGGTTCCCGTCTTCGGTTTTGTCGATTTGCCGTTCTCGATGATTTTCGCTCTGAGGAATTTATGAATAAGAGATATCACTCTTCCGTCTTTGATGCGCTCAGATAGTACTTGCAGCAGTTTGCTGTGATTTACCGTATCGAAGAATTTTGCCAAGTCCAAATCAATGCCCCATACGTATCCTTGCTCGGCGTATTCGCAAACTCTTCTTACGGCATCCCGCGCCCCTCTGTCAGGTCTGAATCCGAAGCTGTTGTCGGAAAAGTACGGCTCATAAGCTTCGCTCAGTACTTGAGCTAATGCCTGCTGTACCGTC
>NZ_GL831025.1 GCF_000188195.1 Succinatimonas hippei YIT 12066 | reverse complement strand
GATCAGTAAAAACTCGCAACTTTTAGGGTTAAAGCAATAAAAAACGGCAGTATGTAAAAACACGCTGCCGCTTCTTCAATAAATGACGTTATTTGCTAATTACTTGTTGGCCTGAACCCACTCAGTAGCAAAATCAACACCCTTCTTGATGTTGCCGTTTAAAACGTCCTTAAGCTCGTCAAGGCACTTCTGCTCGAAAGCGGAGATCTTGCCGATATCATAGGTCTTGTCCCAGCCTTCAGTGCCAAAACGCAGACGCTGAGCAAAGAACTTGGTGTACTTGCCGTCGCCTTCAGTGTAGCCGTATTCGGTAACACCGGGCTCACCCATCAAGCCGCGAACAACCTTAAGGGCAAAACGTGCACCGGCAGTTGCCATTGACAAGGTAGCAGAACCTGCGCCGACCTTAGCTTCAACAACTTCGGTACCGGCGTTCTGAATACGGGTGGTAAGCTCAGCAATACGCTCGTCGGAAATGACATCAGCGTTAATAACCTGAGAAATCAACGGAAGAATGGTGGTGCCGCTGTGACCGCCGATAACCGGAACAACGGTGCGGGCAGTTGAAACACCAAGCTCCTCGGAGAGGAAGGTCTCAGAACGGAGAACGTCAAGAACGGTTACGCCGAACAAACGGTGCTTATCATAAACACCTTCAGCCTTCAAAACTTCAGCTGCAAGAGGTACAGTTGAGTTAACCGGGTTGGTGATGATGCAGATGCAAGCCTTCGGGCAAACTTTAGCGCAGTTCTTAACGAGGTTTGCAACGATGCCGGCATTAACCTTGAAAAGGTCGTCACGAGTCATGCCGGGCTTACGAGCAACACCTGCCGGAATAACTACAACGTCAGCGCCTTCCAAAGCTTTAGGAAGATCGTCACCGGTGAAGCCGTCAACACATACATCAGTAGGGATGTGGCTTAAATCTTTGGCAACACCCGGAGTGAACGGGGCTACGTCATAAAGGCTTAATTTAGAGCCGGCAGGAAGATTGTTTTTCAAAATCATGGATAAAGGCTGACCGATACCGCCAGCAGCGCCCAATACGGCAACTTTCATGTTCTACTCCTTTAATTAATAAAAAATCTGCTGAATATTTTCCCGTTAAAACGGTAAGTTATTTCTTTGCAGTCACTCTACATTTTAGCAAAACAAATACTCAAGAACGCATTCTTGAGTATTTTACTTTCATATTCTAATCGGCAAAATCAAGCAAAGTATAGACTTCACTCTCTTTTCCGTTCAAAATTTTAAGTTCTTCAAAATATTCCTCAACTGAAGGCATTCTGCCAAGCTTTGCGCATACCGCGGCAAGCTCAGCGCTTGCCAGAAATACGTTGGCTCCTTTGCCTAAACGGTTAGGGAAATTTCTTGTGGAAGTTGAGACTACGGTTGCATTATCACGCACGCGTGCCTGATTTCCCATACATAAAGAGCAGCCCGGGATCTCCATTCTGGCTCCGGCTTTGGCAAATACCGCATATAAGCCTTCATCGCGCAATTCATCCCTATCCATACGGGTAGGAGGAGTCATCCACAAACGAGACTTAACCTCTCCGGTACAGCTCTTAAAGATTTCACCTGCGGCACGGAAATGTCCGATATTGGTCATGCAGGATCCGATAAATACTTCATCAATCTTAGTATTTGTGTATTCAGACAAAAGATGAACATCGTCAGGATCGTTTGGCACGCAGACGATAGGCTCAGTGATTTCACCCATGTCGATTTCAAGAACCGCAGCGTATTCACAATCAGGATCGGCGTAAATAAGCTTCGGATCCTTTATCCAAGCCTCCATTGCCTCAGCACGGCGCTGCAAAGCATCTTTCGACTCATAACCGTCATTTGCCATCTGACGCAAAAGTGCGGCATTTGAGCGCAGATAAGCGCAAACACTATCTTTGCTAAGAGCGATAGCGCAAGCTGCTGCAGAGCGTTCAGCGGAAGCATCGGCAAGCTCAAAGGCGTGTTCGCAGGATAAATCCTCAAGACCTTCGATTTCCAAAATCTTTCCGGAGAAAATATTTTTCTTGCCTTTTTTGTCTACAGTCAAAAGTCCCTTTTTAATTGCAAAATACGGAATGGCATGCACTAAGTCGCGCAAAGTAATACCCGGACGACGCTTACCGACAAAACGCACCAAAACCGATTCTGGCATATCAAGCGGCATCATTCCTGCAGCCGCGGCAAAAGCTACAAGACCGGAACCTGCCGCAAAAGAAATTCCTATCGGCATTCTGGTATGGGAATCGCCGCCAGTACCTACGGTATCGGGCAATGCCATACGGTTAAGCCAGCTGTGAATAACGCCGTCGCCCGGACGTAAAGCGATACCGCCGCGCTGTTCCATGAACCCCGGCAAAGATTTCTGCATCTTGATATCAACAGGCTTAGGATAAGCCGCGGTATGGCAAAATGACTGCATCACAAGATCGGCAGAGAATTTAAGGCAAGATAAATCCTTAAGCTCATCCCGGGTCATAGGACCGGTTGTGTCCTGAGAACCGACAGTCGTAATCTTAGGTTCACAATACTCACCGGGGCGCACACCATAAACACCGCAAGCTTTGCCCACAATCTTCTGTGCACGGGTATAACCTTTGGTACTTTCCGGGGCCTTGGGATTAGGAATAAAAACATCACTCTTTGGCAAATTTAAAGCCGCACGGGCTTTATCGGTAAGAGATCTGCCGATAATAAGCGGAATACGGCCTCCGGCTTTTACTTCATCCAAAAGATTCTGGGTTTTAAGCTTGAAGCTTGATAAGACCTTATCACTGTCATGTGCGCAAACTTTGCCTGCATACGGATAAAGGTCGATGACATCGCCCATATTAAGCGCGCTGACATCACACTCAATCGGCAAAGCACCTGAATCTTCCAAAGTATTGTAGAAAATCGGGGCAATCTTGCCGCCTAAAACAAAGCCGCCGGCTTTTTTATTGGGAGTACCGGGAATTTCATTACCGATATACCAAATAAGTGAATTTGCAGCGCTCTTGCGTGATGAACCGGTACCTACGACATCACCTACGTACACAAGAGGAAAACCTTTTTGTTTAAGCTCATTAATAAGTTTTACCGGACCGCGAATGCCTTCTTCATCAGGAGTAAGCCCGGGACGGGAGTTCTTAAACATGGCAAGGGCATGAAGCGGAATATCAGGGCGCGACCAGGCATCGGTTGCAGGAGAAAAATCATCGGTCGTAGCTTCGCCGGATACTTTAAATACGGTTAAAGTGATCTTTTCAGGTAAGCCTTGCTTTTGAGTAAACCATGTAGCGTTTGCCCAGTTATTCATCAAAACCTTAGCGCCTTGTACGCCCTTTTGCGCTAAATCCTTAACTTTATTAAAAGCGTCATACACCATGATGGTATCGGAAAGAGCGCTGACGGCAGCATCGGACAGTTTTTCATCATCAAGAAGATTAATCAGATGGTCGACATTAAACCCGCCTTTCATTTTGCCCAAAAGCGTAACAGCCTCAGCAGGAGAAATTAAAGCGCAGATAATTTTTCCTTTAACGATGTCATTTAAAAACTCTGCTTTGACTGCGGACGCGTCATCGACTCCGGGTAAAACTCTTTCCTGCAGCAATTCCAAGAGTTCTTTATTGTCGGCATTGGAAGGATCGGCAAGCAGCAAACATAATGCTTTGGTTTCATCTGCAGTAAGAGCCAAAGGAGGGATCCCTAATTTGGCACGTTCCGCCGCGTTTTTATGATATTCATTTAAAAAGTTTTGTGCACTCATTTTTGCTGTCCTTTAAGTTAAAAATCCGGACTTAATTTACTAAAATCAAAAAAAGGCCCCGGATCGGTTTTACGGCCCGGTGCGATATCGCTGTGACCCGCGATACGGTTTTGGATTTGCGGATAAGTTCGGCGCAATGCCTTTACCGCAGCGTTGAGACTTTGATACTGCTTGTCGGTATAGGCTTCAAAGTCCGTCCCCTCAAGCTCAATCCCAACGGAAAAATCATTACATTCGACTTCACCATTATAAGCCGAACGCCCTGCGTGCCAAGCTCTATCTAAAAATGACACATATTGGGTAATAATCCCTTGTCTATTTATAAAAAGGTGAGTCGATACTTCAAGCTTATAAATGCCTGCAAAATAAGGATCGGCATTTTTATCAAGAGTCCCGGTAAAAAGATCATCAATATAATGTCCCCCGAAAATACCCGGCGGTAAAGAAATACCGTGAATAACAATAAGGGAGATATTAAAAGGCTTTTTTCGGGCATTAAAAAAAGGAGTAGGCACTTGCCTTACTCCTTCCATCCATCCGGCAACTATACGCATTGACTATGCCTTAGCAAAGTGCATGACGTTGCTGCCGATAAAATCGATTCCTGCATTCTCCTGCTCGCGGGAAGACAAAGTTACCACTTCATAATTCTTGCTGTCGGAAAGCAAAGCGTGCAGCAGACGATTATTTAAGGTGTGTCCGGTCTTATATGCCGAAAAAGCACCCAAGATACTGTGACCTTCCATATAAAGATCGCCTACGGCATCAAGCATCTTATGCTTAACAAACTCGTTGGGATAACGCAGACCGTCAGGATTTACCACGCGATAATCATCAAGCACGACGGCGTTTTCCAAAGATCCGCCTAAAGCAAGATTGTGGGCATGCATATACTCAACGTCACGCATAAAGCAGAATGTGCGGGCACGTGAGAGTTCTGAAGCAAAACCGCGGCCTGAAAAATCAAAGGAAAAATGCTGCAATTCTTTTTCCATTGCAGGGTGATTGAAGTCAATCGTCAAATCAAGCTTAAAGCCGTCATCGCAAGGATTGAGCTCTGCCCATTTTTCTTTATCTTCAACTCTTACTTTGCGCAGTACTCTGAAAAAGCGTTTGGGAGCATCCAGCTCAACGGTACCGACAGACTCAAACAAATAGATAAAAGGCTGAGAAGAACCGTCAAGAACCGGAAGCTCAGGCGCGTTTACATCGACAAACAAATTATCGATACCGAAAGCCGAAAGAGCGGCGGTTAAATGCTCAACCGTGGAAATACGCACACCTTCGGCATTAACTAAAGCCGTGCATAACTGAGTGTCACGAACGGAATCGGCATCACATTTCATGATGACGGGAGGATTAAGATCGGTTCTGGTATAAATAATTCCGGTATCAGCCGGAGCGGGGCGGAAAGTAACCTGCACCTTAGTTCCCGAGTGAAGTCCGATGCCGGTTGTAGAAATCTCTTTTGCTACAGTACGCTGTTTTACCATCAGCTTTAAGTCCCCTGAATACTGGCTCAAGACCCTATTATTTTAATACAGATTTAGGATCTAAGTTTACGGATATTCATTAATCGAAAAAGAAAATCGCTTTTTTCTATAATTTTTACATACATAATTGTACAGTAAAGATTTTTTTTTGCAAGAAATGAATCAACGGCTTAAAAAGATTACTCGCAATACCTGCTGACAATTAAGAATTTTCGTAAAAAATAAATCGTATTTTCAACCGATATCAAAAACTACAAAACGCAACAATGCTATATTCTTCTTGCCGGTAATACGAAAAAGCCCCACGGGCAAGGCACCCGAACTCTGCTGTTCTAGATAGAAATAAAAGA
>NZ_GL831024.1 GCF_000188195.1 Succinatimonas hippei YIT 12066 | reverse complement strand
GATCAGTAAAAACTCGCAACTTTTAGGGTTAAAGTGAAATAAGTCAGACTGAGATCTTCAGGTGTTTTTTGGAGGCAAAAAAAAACGGAAACCTTAGTTTCCGAATTTCTTAGCTGCGTGGGAGAAAGACCGTCGAATAATGGCTTTAGATCAATAAATAAACAACAATATGTTAAAATTGCCCATCATTTTGTCCATCATTAAAATTACATTAAAGATAAAAATGATTGAATATAATGTTTGCAGTTATCATAACCGCATTGTATATCATTAAATCTGGTTAATACTATGAAAAAGTTCCTTATTGTATGTTCTTTGCTTGTTGCGTTTTCAGCAAGTGCTCAAATAAATATTAATGATTCATGTTTGAAATGCAGATCTGTTGCTGATGATAGTGCTTTTAAAGATTGTTTAACAAAATGCTTAAATCCTGAAGTAAAAGAAACCAAAAAGCAGTCTGTTGACGCTAAAAAAGCTGGTTGGATCTTAAAAGAAGACACTGATGAATTAACAGATAATAAAGTTAGAGCCGCTAGAAAGAAGTCAAAGCAAGGTTTTGATTACATAATGCAGCAAGTTTATCCGTCATTGGTATTTATGCAAAACAGTGACGGTAGCAAATTATTAGCGATTAGTTTTAGTCCTGCTTATGTCTTAGGAAATGGTTTTGGTGCTAATACAATTTCAGTTCGAGTCGATAAAAATGAAGCTTTTAATGTTGATGCCTCAAGTATTTGGGATAATCAAGCTTTAGCTATTGAATCAGAAGAACTGTTAGAACAAATAGTTACAGGAAAAGAGTTAATTGTTAGGACTCAAGTCATTGGAACAGGAACTAAAACCTTTAAATTTGATTTAACAGGAAGTGAGTCTGCTATTAATTGGTGTAAGTCAATTTTATAAACATGGAGATTATTGATGGCACTTATAAAATGTCCTGAATGTGGAAAAGAAGTTAGTAGTACAAGTTTTGTTTGCCCTAATTGTGGAAAAGAATTGCGCAAACCAAAAAGATCTTTTATAGGAAAAATATTTTTATGGATATTTTTCTTATTTAATATTTTTATGATTTTATGGCTTGTGGGTGGGATGTCTAATGTCGCAGATATAAAAACATCTAATGAAATTGAAGAGGCTGGTAAAGCAGTTGGGGCAGGCTTAGCATTTATGTCGATTCTGTTTATTTGGGTGTGTGGCGCTATAATAACGGGTCTTTTAGCCTTTTTTACAAGACCAAAGAGATAAAGGATTTATACCACGAATTATGAAAGATAAATTGTTATTTGTCAGTATGATGATAGTTCTTTTATGTGGTTGTGTTAATACTACATATAATGACACTGACAATATAAAAGAGAATGTATTAAGTAATTTGCAAGTTGAAACAGATGTAGTTGATAAAATAAAAAAAATTAAACTAAATCATAATCAAGTTACTATTGAAACAGCACTAAATAATTTTAGTGGGTGCAATTTTTACACTGCGAATTGGCGACAGGTCGATGAAGGTGTTTTGTTTACTTGCGAAGATCCAAAATTTTATAATGCTATATCAAAGGTAAAATTAATTAGAGAATTTGTCAATGCGGTGTCTGTAGACAATAAAAAGTTAGGAACTGGAAAATTTAATGAAATACAGATGATTAACTTTTGTATTAAATTTGGTGTGCCTTCTGATAATGAAAAACCATCAATCCTATCCGTTTATAGGAAAATTATATGGAGTGACGGGACTATAAAATATCTTCCTAGTGATATCAACACAACATTAACAGATATCTATAATAATAAATATGATATAAAATTTATAGAAGAGTTTTTACAAAATGATTCTCTAACAAGAGAGGTAGTTACAACGGCAGGTTTTATAAATGGTTTTTTAGATGGTGTATATAAGGATGATAAATTAAGTATGCCACGATAAACTTAATAAATTAAAAGGATTTATGTTTTATGAATTATCAAAAAATTTTTATTTGTGGTTTGGGATTTTTTTTATTACTTGTTAATGGATGTTCTGATGATCCCGTGCAAGTCGTAAAAAATTCTAAATTACAATACAACAATAATATAACGATTGAAACTGCATTAAATAATTTTAAGGGCTGTAAAGATGGAACCAGAAATTGGCTTAATCAGGATAAAGATAATCTTGTAATATTTTCATGTTTTGATAATGAATTTGATAGTTTAATACAATTTTTAAACACTGTTTTATCTGATACAATGGCTAAAAAAGCTACCAAAGAAAGAAATGAAGAATTTAAAAAAATTGCCAGTATCGTTTCACCTAATCTAACAATCTCATTTAAGTTATCAGATAATAAAAAAACTGTTGGAGTAGAAAATATTTATCATGAAATTACTTGGAAGGATGGGACACAGAGAGTTTTTCCTTATGATAAGAAAAAGTATGATGAATATGTTAATCAAATATATAATAATAAACCTACATTATATGGGGAAACTTTAAATAATTTAAACGAGGCAAAAAAAGAACCTCTTGGCAAATTGGCTCAAGTGATTGGTGCAGGTATGTTTTTTACTGTGCTCGAAAAAGTATATAAAAATGAAGATCTAAGAGACGTATTTACTAGCGATATTTCAACAACAGATGAAACAAAGTGATGATATTTTCATTCAGTTAAGTCATCTTTAATAATAACAAGTTGATTTAAATTAAATGAATCAATCCACTGATCTAACTGCTTTTGAAGTTTTATATTTGGAGCTGGAATATTAGTGGATTGTTTTTTGTTCACAATAG
>NZ_GL831023.1 GCF_000188195.1 Succinatimonas hippei YIT 12066 | reverse complement strand
CGAATTGCCGGATCCTTTTCTATGAAAGATCCAGCCAAGACTAAACAGATAGCTGTAAGTTTAGGTTACAAAGCCATCATCCTTTGCGGAGATCCTTCTTTTTATGCCGAACAAGGTTTTTATCCCGCCGAGAAATTCCGCATCCGTAATGCTGATAATATGTATGCAGAAGCTTTGCAGGTTTGTCCGTTATGTGATGCGGCGTCACTTAACCTTGCCGGTAAGTATCATGAAGATGAAGTGTACAAGGTTGATGATGCTGAGTTTAAAGAATTTGATAAAGACTTTTTACCCAAAAAAGCAGTGTCGGGGACACCGTCTCAACGAAAATTTCTTGAGATTGCAGCAAAGTTGAAACAATTTAAAGAGTGATTTTAATTTTTACAGTTAAGCTTTGCTGATAATCCCGGGTTCTTAAGAGAAAAAAGTCTTTGTGCAAATAGATGTTTTTAAATTGTCAAAGCTTTAAGTAATTCTTGTTTTACCGCGCTTACATTAACATCTATGCAGATTTTATGGGATTTAAGTCCTTTAAAGCAGTCATTTGAAGAACGCGCGTTTGAAATCGGAATTACTGTTTGCCCTGCAGCAATTCCTTTAGTGATAACTCTGCAGGGCTTTTCAATTACTTTAAAGTTATCGGGATTATTTAGATAAGCTATGGTTAAAGCGTCATGAACAGCCATGCCGTTGAAGCCTTTTTGTTTAATTGAAAAATCAAGATAGAATTTACTTATATTGATAAGGAATTCATCATGAGTGCTCTGAATTTCTTCTGCGGTAATTTGTACTTCATTGGTAACGTCAAGAGGCACAATAGTGATAGGCGCAGGACTTGATAACACCAGATCTGCCGCATCAGGATCTTTAAACACATTAAACTCGGCAAAGTTTGACATATTACCGGTATGACCGTGATGCCCGAAAGCACCACCCATGATTATAAGTTCTTTTACCTGTTCAGCAAATTGCGGATAGAGGTTTAATGCTATAGCAATGTTAGTTAAAGGCCCTACGGCTACCACGGTAATTTCATTAGGATGGTTTTTTACCGTTTCTATAAGGTAGTTTACGGCATTGCCCGCATTCGGACTGCAGGGATTATCGTAAACCTGACCTAAGCCGTCACTGCCGTGAATATCAAAGCTTGGCGGAGTAGGGGTTGCCGTAAGTGGACGCGTGGCTCCTTTATAAACTCTGATATTTTTGTCGTAAATTTTACAGAAGAACTTGGCGTTTTTAGTTGCCATATCGACGGGGACGTTGCCGTCCACCGTCGTAATGCCGATAAGATCAAAAAGTAAAGAGCCGTAGCGTAAAGCAAAAGCGTCGTCTACGCCGATATCAGTATCTATAATGATTTTACGCATGTTTTCTCCTTACTTTTCTTAAATTACAGGGCGTTGATGTCGTTAATGAATTTTGAGTATTTTTCGCCGCGAACCATTCCGCTTTCGTGACTGGGACGGTATTGCATATAAGCATCAACTTTATGGGTTGAATATTTTTCAATGTCGGAAAGAACAACATCAGGCTCGCTGGTTCCCGAGGTGATGAATACTCCGAGCTTTTGCTCAGTTTTTACCGGATAGGCGTTTAAAAATGATTTAATAGGAGCCGGTGCGTGGTTGAACCAAATAGGCGTTCCGATTAACACAGCGTCAAAGTCGTTAAGATCAGAAACATAATTGGATAATGCAATAGGAATTAACGTGTTGTTTTCCTGCTCGCTTTTAACGCGCGGAGACATTTTTTCCATATTCTCAGAGTACGGATCGACACTGACGATTTCTGTCAGCGTTACATCATAATCGGTAAGTCCTTTTATTAAATCTTCAGCTAAACGCTCGGTATTATTGGTTTGTGAAAAATAAGCAATTAGAATTTTATCGTTTTTTTCTAAAGCGCAAGATACTTGTGGAAGAAAGAAAGCAAAAAATGCGATTACGCCAAGCAGAAATTTAGTAATTTTCATAATTAATCTCCTTATGTTGGTTTATTGCTCATATTATAAACAGAGCCTTTCTTTTTTGTTTTGACTGTGGCGACGCTTTGTCGGTTTTGATTAGCATAATGCGGCTGGAATAGCCAAAAATATGAATATAGATAAAAGTTATTTAAGCCGAATAATTAAATCTCATGAAAAAAGCGGCTACATAATAAGAAAAGCTTCGGCGACGGATTTGAGATCTTTTGAACTGTATTTAACTTTACAAGGGGAATCTGCAGTTAAAGAGTTTATACGAAAATCCAATCAGGAAATTGCAGAAATTATAAAAAGTTTGGATTGTAAAGAGTGTACTGAGTTGATTACAGCTTATGACGTTATAACAAAGATTTTAGAAAAGTGTGATGAAAATTAAATGTAAATAAAGGAGTTTTAATATGCAGGTCGTTCCATATGCAGACAAATATAAAAAAGATTTTGTGAAAATGAATACCGAATGGATTTCAAAAATGTTCGTTATGGAGCCTGAAGATTTTAAGGTGCTGAATAATATCGAGGCAAAAATTGCAGACGGCGGTCAGATATTTTTTGCTTTAGATGATGAAGGCGAAGTTTTAGCTTGCAGTATGATTGCTCCTCTTTCCAATAAAGAGTGGGAGATTGAAAAATTCTGTGCCAAGGGTATGTACACGGGAACCGGTGCGGGATCTGCATGTTTAAAGGCTTGTATTGATTATGCTAAAGAAAAGCAAGTTGAGAAAATAGTATTTATCAAAAAAGGCAGACGGCTAAAACCCCGTCCTTTAGGGCGGAGATCAT
>NZ_GL831022.1 GCF_000188195.1 Succinatimonas hippei YIT 12066 | reverse complement strand
GCAATGGAAAAAATTAATTCAATTCGTGATTCTCAGACCGATTCAAAAACATATACCGATGCGATAAATGCGCTTCGCACCATGTCTGACTATGATGTGGAAAAATATGGTGAACTGCCTACTGATTTGGAAACCATTCAGCAGGAGATTAAGACTGCGACCGCTGCACTTGAGGATTTAGAGCAGTATGCTGATGGCGATAAGCCTTATTATGATGAAAAAAATAAAACATGGGCTACAAAACAGGAAAGCACGGATTATTGGTATAAAAACGAATATATAAAGGCAGGTGAAGCTTCAGCTTTTGATGCACTTAGAGTCGGTGGAGAGGAAGATCATAATTTGTCGGAGATTGAAGCCGGAATAGAGGCTGTTTCCACTCGTTTAGAGGCTTTAAAGGCCTATGAGACTTTGTTGACCTCAACATCAGTATCCGGAACTTCAATATTAAGTGACAGTAAGATTTCTCTATCGGGCAATCCGACTGCTGACGATATTAAAAATTGGATTTCAAATTTGGAATCATCTCAGGAAGAATTGGGAACCGATATTCAGCAGCAGATGGTTTTTGTGCAGGATTATAT
>NZ_GL831021.1 GCF_000188195.1 Succinatimonas hippei YIT 12066 | reverse complement strand
GGTGCCGGTGTTGTTGACAACGTCATCGAATAATTTATAAATAATTAAATTTATTTGTAAGAGGGGACGGCGGCACTAGGTGCCAATGTCCCCTTAATGTTTTCAGGAATCCTAAAAATGAAGAAAGTTTTTGCCGCTTGTGCATTAGCCTTAAGTGCATTTTGCGTAAGTGCTCAGGCTGACACTTTAAAAGTAGGATCTCATCCTACTTTTGCTCCTTTTGAATTTGTTGACAGCGAAGGCAAAGCCATCGGCTTTGATATTGATTTAATTAATGCCATTGCTAAAGCCAACGGTGATACCGTCGAAATCGTTTCCATGCCGTTTGACGGTCTTATTCCTGCTTTAGTTACCAATCAAATTGATGCCATTATTTCCGGCATGACTATTACAGATGCCCGTAAAGAGCGTGTCGAGTTTACTGACGGCTACTATAAGTCAATTCAGTCTGTTTTGATCCGTAAGGCCGATGCCGAAAAATTCAAGAAAGTTGAAGATCTTAAAGGTCAGAAAATCTGTACTCAGATCGGCACTACAGGTGATAAGTTTGCTCGCACTTTGTCAGAAGACGTAATTGCCATGAATAATGAGCCTGATGCGCTTATGGAGTTACGCAACGGCGGTTGTGCTGCTTTAATAAACGATCGTCCGACCAATTTGTATTATCTGCTGCAGTCAAAAGCAACTGAAATCGGTGAGCTTAAGGATGATTCTTTGTATTTAAATCCCGAGTTCTACGGTATTGCCGTTAACAAAAACAATAAAGCTTTAGTCAAGCGTTTAAACGCCGGTCTTGAGAAAATTGCCGCTTCAGGTGAATTAAAGTCTATTCATGAGAAATGGTTCGGCGTCGCCGATTAGTTAAAAGTTTTTAAAGTCAAAAGGAGCTCATTATGGGCTCTTTTTTTTGCACAAAATTGATGAATAACAGTAGATTATCCTTTAGATTTAATTCTTTTTAATGATTTTTTTGATCTGTTCCAAAAGATGAATGCGTGCTTAATTACAAAAATAGTCTAAAGTCCTAAACTAGAAGCTATAGTTTTGGGGGAGTATGAAGATGCAACAGCATTTAGCAGATAAAAATATCGCATTAGATTTAGTCAGAGTTACTGAGGCTGCAGCTTTAGCGGCCGCTCGTTATTTTGGTCGCGGAGATAAAGAAGCAGCAGATGAAGCGGCCGTAGAAGCTATGAGAATAGCTTTTCAAGGTATACATATTCGCGGAACTGTAGTTATCGGAGAGGGTGAGAAGGATCATGCTCCGATGCTGTATAACGGTGAAAAGGTAGGTTTCGGTGATGGCCCTGAAATGGATGTAGCAGTAGACCCCGTTGACGGTACTACTGCTGTAGCTTTCGGTTATAACAATTCCCTTGCTGTGGTAGGTTTGGCACAAAAGGGCTGTATGTTTAATCCCGGTCCTAGCTATTACTGCAAGAAGCTTGTCGTAGGCAAGGATGCCGCAGGCGTAATTGATATTGATGCTCCGATTAAGGATAACTTAATTAAAGTTGCTAAGGCTAAGGGAAAACCTGTAAGCGAATTAAAGGTGTTCGTGTTATTAAAGCCGCGTCATGAGAAATTGATTCGTGATATCCGTATGGCCGGTGCGCGCGTAATAACTCATCGCGACGGAGATATCGCAGGTGCCATTTTGGCAGCAGATCCCCGTTCTTCAGTGGATATGCTTGTAGGCACCGGCGGAACTCCTGAGGCGGTTTTGTCATGCTGCGCTATTAAAGGATCCGGCGCGCAGATGTTAACCCGCCTTGATCCGCAATCTGAAGAAGAACGTAAGGCTATTATTGATGCCGGAATCGACATTGATGCGGTTCGTGGTGTAAGTGATATTATTACCACCGATCAGTGTTTCTTTGCCGCAACCGGAATTACTGAAGGCGAATTGTTAAACGGTGTGCGTTATAAGGGCGATTTCGGTGTAACTCATTCTCTTACCGTGCGCGGACGTACCGGTACTATTCGCTATATCCAGGCCTGGCATGACCGCAGAAAACTTTCCAAGATGAGTTCGATTGATTATTAGTATGTATTAAAAATGACTAAGACAGGGAAGATGAGAAAAAATCTTCCTTGTTTTTTTTTTGGTACATACCGATTTGTTTTTGTTAAACTTTTGCACTATTAAAGTACTGTAGCCCAAAATAAAGCATATGCTTTTATTTGGGTTGCTATAATATACGATAAAAGAAACGGTTGATTATTGTATAAAACCGCGATAATTACAGATTTAAAGGACACTAATAGAGGGCGCAGGGCGCAAAAAGTATGAAAAAGATAGTAGCAATTATTAAACCATTTAAGTTAGATGATGTTCGTGAAGCTTTAAGCGCTAACGGTATTTCCGGAATGACGGTCTCTGAAGTGAAGGGGTTTGGCCGTCAGAAAGGACATACCGAGTTGTATCGCGGTGCCGAGTACGTAGTCGACTTTTTGCCCAAAGCAAAGCTTGAGCTGGTTGTTAAGGATGAAGATGTCGATGTATGTATTGAAGCGATTATTAAAGGCGCACATACCGGTAAAATCGGCGACGGCAAGATTTTCGTCTCCGATATTGAACGCGTAGTTCGTATTCGTACCGGAGAAGAAGGCGAAGACGCCATTTAAAAGAAAAGATATGTTAAGAAATCTTATAGCCGTATCCGTAACAGCCGCGCTATTGGCGATAACCTCAAGCGGCTGTTCTGTTTCTCCTCCGTCAAACCCCAATAATCTTTGCTCTATCTTTCAGGAAAAAGACAGCTGGTATTCGGCAGCTCATGAGGTTCATGATAAGTACGGAGTTCCGATTCATGTCGCAATGGCCATAATGTATCAGGAATCAAGTTTTGTGGAAGATGCAAAGCCTCCGATGCGCTGGTTCTTATTTATTCCGTACGGCCGCGGAAGCTCAGCATACGGTTATGCTCAGGCACAAGATCCTGTTTGGGAAGATTATCTTGATGAAGCTGGCTCTTTCTTCTCAGATCGGGATGATTTTGTCGATGCTCTTGATTTTATTGCTTGGTACATGACCAAGACGAAAGAGGCAAACGGTATTGCCTTATCCGATGCTTATAACCAATATCTTAATTATCATGAGGGATGGAACGGATTTAAAAACGGATCTTATCGCTCTAAAGATTGGCTATTAAAAGCTGCTCGCAGTGTACAGCAGCGAGCAGATTCTTATAAACAGCAGCTTTTGCACTGCGATCTTTATTAATAAATCAGGAATAAAAATGCCTTTAGTAGATAGCTTTCAGGTTGATCATACGATAATGCCGGCTCCTTCGGTGCGTAAAGCCAAAGAACTTACAACCCCAAAGGGCGATACGATTGAAGTATTTGACTTACGTTTTGTAAAGCCTAACCATGAGATGCTGCCCAGTGCCGGACTGCACACTTTAGAGCACTTTTTTGCAGGGTTCATGCGTGAGCACTTAAACGGTCCCGAGGTTGAAATTATTGATATATCTCCTATGGGATGCAGAACCGGATTTTATATGTCTTTAATCGGCTCTCCGGACTTGAAGTCGGTAGCCGATGCGTTTAAAGCCTCCATGGAAGACATTATTAAGATCGATAACGATGCCGAGATCCCGGGAGCTAATATTTATCAATGCGGTTCATGCCAAATGCATTCTTTGCATGAGGCAAAGGAAATCGCTAAAGAAGTTTTAAAACATCAAATAGTTGTCGTTGATTCCAAAGATATTGCCTTAAATCAAGAAGAATTAAAGAAAATCGCTAAGCTATGAAAAAAGCCGTGTTTTTTGATCGCGACGGGGTAATTAACGTCGATCATGGTTATGTAGGCAGAATAAGTGATTTTGAGTTTTTGGACGGCGTCTTTATGACGCTGTCTGCATTTAGACGCTTAGGTTATTTGCTTATTCTTACCACCAATCAGTCAGGAATCGCTCGCGGCTTTTACAGCGAAGAAGATTTTTTGAAGTTAAGCGAGTATATGCAAAGCGTACTTAAAGAGTATGATGCAGCCTTTGACGGTATTTATTATTGTCCTCATCATCCAAATGCTCAGGTTTTGCAGTACAAAAAAGAATGTAATTGTCGTAAACCAAAACCCGGAATGTTTTTAGATGCAGTTGCTAAGTTTAATATTGATGTGAATCAATCTGCAATGATAGGAGATCATGCAGGTGATTTAATTGCGGCAAAAGCCGCCGGAATTTCCCGTTTGTTTTTGGTAGGCAATCATATTCAGACGGAAAAAATTAAAGTTCCGGAATGTATTTGCTGTTCTTCCGTAAGTGAGTGCTTAAAATATTTTTAGTTTAAATTTGCTCTGATTTGGAACGTAAAACAGGCATTGATAAAAGTTCTCAAAGAGAAAAATACATTGTACGGTAAGGAGTTTAGATAATTATTCTGTATTGTTTTATACATTTTCTCTTGCAGTAATTATTATTTTTAGTAAAAATCAATTTTTTTGTATTAGAATACGCAAAGCAACAGACAACATGTTGTTAATTTAAATGTGATACAGTTTTTGGAGAAAATCATGACTAAGTATCAGGCAATTTTAGGCGCTGCAGTATTAAGCGCTACCGTTTTAGCAGGTTGCTCTTCAAGCGATGCTTTGAATGCTAAGCTTGATGCTATCGCTGCCGATGTTGACGCTTTGAAGGCTCAGCAGTCCAAGCTTGCTAACGATGTTGCTTTTGTTAAGTCCGACGCTGCCCGTGCTAACGAGCGTCTTGACAACTTAGCTCGTCGCTACAAGAAGTAATTTCTTATAGAGATTAGTTAATAGGGCCCGCTTTTATGCGGGCTTTTTTGTATCTGTAAAAAAGCTCATAGCATAAACATTTTTCCTAAGCTACAATTTTTCCAGGCAAAAGGAAAAAATTATGAGCAATCCGCAATTTAACGTCATTAATTCAAACAGTCTTGAAACTTTATCTAAGATCTGCGCTCAGCTGATGGAGCGCTATCCTCTTACCGATCCTCTTTTAAATGAGGAAATTGTGGTAATGAGTATGGGAATGCGTTCTTTTTTAACGCAGGAAATCGCCAAGCAGAATCAAATTGCTGCACAATGTAACTTTCAGCAAATTTGGCAGCTTATTTGGAGTATTCATAATAAAGTCAACGGCAGTGACGATAAATTAAACCGTTTTGACAGATCTTATATTGCATGGAACATTGCCGGAATGCGCGATATCTGGTCAAATCCCGCAATTAAGGGATTTGAAAAGATGCAGGAATATGTCAAAGACGATAATGACGGTTCGCGCTGTTATGAGCTTGCGGCAAAAATTGCCGATACTTTTGATCAGTATCAGATGTACAGACCTGATTGGATTGCCGCATTTAATACCTTTACCTATGATGATTTTCTTACGTTTGATGCAGATAACGAAGCTTCTTGTAAGATTAACGACTGGATAAATGAAAATGCCCGCAGCAAGAATTCAGAAGGTCGCAGCAGAGCAATTCGTGACGTACTTGTTTCTAATTTGTGGCAGGTAAGATTATGGTGCATGTTAAGAAGTAATTTTCTGCTGCAAAGTGAAGACGGAAAGCCTCTTGAAGGAATTGAAAGAGAAAACGCGTTATTGGATCGTGCTGAGGTAATGCTGCGGCTTCGTATGGCTTTATTGTCGGATAGAAAGATTGAAGGATTGCCGCAAAGAGTGTTTATTTTCGGAGTATCGTCGTTACCTTTGCAGGTCATTTCCTTTCTGGAGGCGCTGTCATACCGTTGTCCGGTATTTTTGTTTTTGTTAAATCCTTGTGCCGAATACTGGGGAGATATTGATTCAAGCTGGAAGTTTAATTTTAAAGAGTATAAAAAGCGGATTTTAGCAGTCACCGACAAACAGTATCCTTTAGGTGAAAATCAGCGCAATGCCGGGATTGGAAAAAATTTTGGGGAAAACTCATATAACAGTACCGGAGATTTAATTGAAGGCAATCCCTTGCTGTTATCTTTTGGCAAGCAGGCGCGTGACAATTTAGCTTTACTTTTATCTCAGGAACCTGTTCCTCTTTTTATCAATGCTTTTATTGAAAATGACGAATCTTCGCTTTTAGGCGCTATTCAGCGCCAGCTGTTGTCTTTAAGTGTTCCGGAAGAGCCGGTAGTAATACAAGATAGTGATACCTCGTTATCCGTTCATGCCTGCCATACCAAACGCCGTGAAATAGAGGTTTTACGCGATGCAATTTTGCAGAAATTCAAGGAGGCGAAGGAAAAAGGAGAAAAGCTTCGACCTCGCGATATTGTGGTTATGGTTCCTGCTATTAATGAATATGCTCCCTACATAAGCGCTGTTTTCGGTGAAGTTTCTCCTGAGGCAAATGATTACCTTCCTTTTGGCATATCTGATAGAACGGTGTCGCAGTCAAGTCTTATCGCCGGTGCGGTTTTGACTTTAATAAATATAAGTTCTGAGCGTATTACCAATGTGCTTTTAACCGATTTACTGAGTGTTCCTGCGATAGGTGCCAAATTTAATATTGATGCAGATGACGTAAGTTTAATCGTCAGGTGGTTTACGGATAATGCGGTTTTTTGGGGACTTGACGATCTTGATACGCAAAAGGAGTCGCAAATAAAGCTTGAAGGAACTTTTGAAGAAGGCCTAAAGCGTATGGTATCAGGTGAAATGCTGGGACCTGATTATGACTGTTATCCGGAAATTGAAGGAGATGACGCAAGACTTCTCGGTAATTTGGCGTACTTTATAAGAGAGCTTAAAAAGCTTAGGGACATTTTCACTCCGGAACTTAGCGTTGATCCTAGTGAATGGGGCAGCCTTTTAAACGAGTACATAATAAATAAGTTTTTCGTTTTGGATGATGAGGTTTTAAGCGAACTTAATCCTTTATTTGAAACGGTGGATTCGGTAAGCAAAATCATAAACTCGTTACAACATAAGCCTAAAATTACTTTACAGGTTTTTCTCGTGATGCTGTCGCGCGCGCTTGATATGCAGCGCGAATTTAATCCTTATCTGCGGGATCGCGTTAATTTTTGTTCACTGGTGCCGATGCGTGCCGTACCGTTTAAGCACGTGTTTATCTTGGGGCTTAATGATATGGATTTCCCGCGCGATGAAAGAACTCCGGGATTTAATCTGATGTCTGTAAAAGGTCTTTTCCGCCGGGGTGACAGATCTCGCGGTCTTGATGACAGGTTTTTATTTTTAGAAGCTCTGCTTTCAGCCCGCAAGAGCATTTATTTTTCATATATAGGACAAAGTCCTATTGATAGAAAAGAATTAAATCCAAGCGTGGTGCTCACCGAGCTTATAGATTACGTCTGCGACAATTTCACTCTTGAAGGCTTAGACTCTGATAAAAAGATAAGAGCTGCTGCGGTAAAAGAAAGGATTTGGTGTCTTGAGCATATGAACTCTTATCATGAGGATAATTTCATTACCCATGATGAAGCCGGAAAATTGCCTAAAATTCCTTCATTTGACGAAAGTTCGCTGGTTATTCCGTCAGCTGATAAGCGTGAGCGGGTATTTTTAGGCGATAAAAAAGAATATGTTGCGCGAAGTGAGTTTTCCGACAAGGTTTTGCTTTCCGATCTTCTTTCTTTTTTGTCTAATTCCAGCCGTTATTTTCTATATGATGTTTTGGATATTGCTCTTGATGACGGTAAGAGTGAAGATTTAAGTGAAGTAGAAAGTTTTTCTTTAAATAGAATCGAGCGCGGAAGCTTGATTGAAACTCTCGTATATTCAGATGAAGAAAAAGGTAAAGAATTTCTGGAAAGTTTAAAGATAAAAGGTCAGCTGCCAAGCGGAATATTCGGACAAAAAGAAGAAACTTTGCTTTTAGAAAGTACTCGTAAAATAAAAGAAGCTTTGAATACATACGGATGTGCGTTAAACAAGGAAAAAACTTATATAAATGTAAGTAATGAAAAATTTACGGTAAATATTAACGGTAAGACATATACGTTTACGCTTGAAGGTATTATTGATACGGATGAATACTGCATTTATCCGTTTAACGATTTTAACAATAACTGTGTAAAACCGCTTTTGAAGTTTGCACTAAAGGCAGCTCTTGCCGCTCTTTCCGGCAAAGGTCACTCTGAATATTTGCTTATAGATAAAAACGGACAAAAGTTAATCTTTAAAGGTTATACATACGCTGAAGCTTTCGATATAACTTCAAAGCTGCTGCTTTTCTTTGCCGCAGGCCGTATTCATCCGTATCCTTTGATTATTTCAGCATTAAAGCAAAATGATTTAGCTGCTGTGATTGCCAATGGTAAGTTTACTGAGATTGCTTTTACCAAAGAGGATGCTTATGTCTTCGGATCTTTTGAACATTTAATTAAAAATGAAGTTAATAATAAGCTTTTGTTTTTATTTTATGATTTTTATAAAGATAATATTGAAAGTAGGGTCGGTTAAAGAAAGGAAGAAAAATGGCATTAAATACGAAAGCGCTTGTGATTAAGGATTTTGTCTTAAATAATTCTTCCTTGATTGAGGCAAGTGCCGGCACCGGTAAAACTTTTACCATTACTTATCTGGTATTGCGTCTTTTATTGGGCTCAGGCAATGCGAAAACACGTTTAAAGCAAGGGCCTCTTGATTTGGATCAAATCCTGATTGTAACTTTTACGCGTGCCGCCGCTTCTGATTTAAGAAAAAGAATTCGTGAAAATATAAGGCAGGCCAAAGAGGCTTTTGATGAGTTTGCCAAAGATCCTGAATATAGGGCTAAAGACGAGCCGCTTAACGATTTGCTGGTTGAGATGCAAGGTAAAGGCATCAGCCCTAAAGATTGTTCTCAGATTTTAAATAAAGCTGAGCGCGGTATCGACACAGCGGCAATTTGTACTATTCACTCTTTTTGCAATCGCGCTTTAAATCAGATTTACGCCTTTGAGGCAGGTGAAGCTTTTGAAACTGCACTTACCGATGATGTCTCGGGACAAATGAATGAAGCATTGATTTCATTGTGGCGTGAGCTTTTTTATACAAAAGAAGATCGAAGTTTTATTTTAGATGCACTCAAGAATATTGAACCTACTGCTTTAATGGCGGGGTTTTACGCTTTACATAAGGTAAAACTTACCGATCCTAAAGACGGATTTCACGGCTTTTCTGTAAAGGGGCTAAAGTATTTAAAGAGCGATTTAAGTCTTAGTGCTAATTTCGATTACTTAAAAGATGAACTTAAGCGGTTAAAAGAGAAAGAACAGCAAACTTTAAATGACTTTTTGTCTTGTTATGATAAAGATTACTTGTTTGCCTGTTACGACCGGGAAAATGCTGCTATTAATAAAAATCTGAATATTAAAAAAGCTCCGGCGCTATTAAAATCGGCAAAATCTTTACTTAATAAGCTTGCTGATGCATATGCAGATCCTGATTGCCGTAAGCTGTTTCTTGAGGAGCTTGCAAATTATCAATATGATTGTTTTGTTAAGAAGACTTCCCATAAAAGTATTGAAAATTGTAAGTTTTTTATAGATTTTGAAAATGCAGTCATAGCTCTGCATAAGGAAATTAAAGAACAGAGAACCGCTTGCAGCTTGCTGATTAATGAGCTTAGACTGGCCATCTTAATGCTTGCCGATGCAAAGTTCGGTAAGCTGTGCGCAAAAGATCGGGTAATGTCTAATGACGACGTGTTAAAGCGTCTTGATTATGCTTTAAACTGCAAGGGAGCGCAGAGCGAGCGCCTTGCTTCTTTGTTGCGTCATCGTTATCCGGTAGCTATGATTGATGAGTTCCAGGATACCGATCCGACGCAGTTTGCCATTTTTAAAAAGATTTATCTTGATAAAGATTTTGCCGATAAAGCTTTTTGCTATCTAATCGGCGACCCTAAACAGTCAATTTATGCGTTCCGCGGATCTGATATTAATTCATATCTTATCGCGCGCAATCTTATTGCAGAATTGTCAAAAGGAATGGGGCTTTATACCTTAAACACTAATTATCGCTCGCATCCTAATCTTGTGGATGGGGTTAACGTATTATTTTCACAAGAGATTAATGATAAAAACGTAAGCCCGTTTTTAACTGATGATATTAATTTTAATCCCGTAAATCATAACAGAAGCAGTTCGTTTTTTTCATTTGAAGATAGTTTTAGTGAAGCAAAAGAACCTGTCGAATATGCTGCCTTTTATGTAGATCGGATTTTAAGCGATGAACCTATTGAAAATAAGGAAGAAGCTCAAACTAAGTACGCAAAAGCTTGTGCTTTGAGGATTAAGGAGTGTCTGGAGCACGGTTTTATCTATAAAAAAACGGAAAATTGCTGTACAAAGCGTCGGGTAATTCCTTCTGACATTGCAGTACTGGTGAAAACTAAAAGGGAAAATGCCTATGTACAAAAGGAGCTTTCCGCTTTAGGGATCGGTTCGGTTTATTTTTCTGATCAATCGTCGGTTTTGGGCACCGATGAGGGAATCTCCCCTGAGGCTGGTGCCCTCATATTTTTAATGGAGGCAATGTGTGATTTCTCCAATTCACGCAAAGTAAGAAGGCTTTTAGGATCTGAGCTTTTAAGCTTAAGCGGCGATGAGTTTTGCAGCAGACTTTTAAATGAGAATTTTGAAGCGGAAGTCAGGCTGTTATTTACTTGTCGTCAAAAATGGCAGAAAGATGGTTTTTTAAGTGCTTTTTTAACTTGGTTTAAAGATCCTCTTCACGACGGACTTAAAAACACTTTATCTTTAGAAGACGGCGAACGCAGTCTTACGAATTATTTTCATTTAGCCGAAATTGTGCAGCAGGCTCACAACCGAATTTCTGGTTTGAGAGCGCAGCTTAGATGGTTTAAAGAGCTTTGCAGCACAGGACAGGATGCGCTAAACGGTGAGGATGTGCTAAAACGTCTGGACAGTGAATACGATCAGGTAAAAATTCTTACTATTCATAAATCAAAAGGTCTTGAGTTTCCTCTGGTATTTATGCCCTTTTTATGGCTTGGCGCTCAAGCTGAGTGTGCTGTTGAGTCAAGTATCGGAGGTGTTTCTTACTATGATAAGCAAGATAAGCGCTTGTGCTTTGATTTTATGCGCTCTGAAAAAAATGCCAAAGCCCATAATGATGATGCAAAACAAGAAGATCGGCGTCTTTTGTATGTGGCGCTCACCAGAGCCTGTTTTGCCAACTTTTTATTCATTGCAAACTTAGATTTAAAAAAAGCAAAGGAGTTGACCAGTCTTCGTTCTATGTTAAGCGATGACGGAAGTCCTGATTTGTTTATTGATAAGATTAAATGCGTTGATAAGCAGCAGCTGTTTTGCTTAACTTCAAGGCAAAAGAGCTTTTATGATAGTGTACAAAAATACGTAAATACTGATATTAAAAATAATCATGACAATCTTACGGCGTCGGTTTTACCTCAGGATGCCGTTTGTCGGGATTTCTCTTTTTCATCATATAGCGCTCTTGTTGCCGGACTCCATGATAAGGCGCCGTCGGTAATTGAAGGTAATAACGAAGATGATATACCCGAGATTGAAGAAGAATTTAATCAAAGACAGCTAAATGCTTTCACCTTTCCGCGCGGTACGATTCCCGGCGTGTTTTTGCATTCTTTACTTGAAAATTGCGACTTCACTTTATGTTCTGATAACAATTACTTAAAAGACTATGTCTCTAAGTTTGTACGCCAAAGTGCCAATCAAGGAACGGTCAGAAACTGGACTTATGAGGAAAAATCTGCGGTAAATGCATTAACTTTATGGCTCTACGACATTGTGAATGCTCCTCTTTTAAAGCATGAGAATAACTATTTTTCGTTGTCACGGTTAAAGCATGGATCTTTTGTTTCGGAAATGGCTTATTTACTTCCGTCAGTTGATATGGATACGCAGTTTTTAAACGATTTATGTAAAGAAAGTGCACAAGAGATTCCAGATAGAGGTTCGCTTTTAAATAAGCTTATTTCAGAACTATACCTTGATAAAAAAATTGTTACCGGCTTTATCAACGGCTTTTTGGATTTGGTTATGCGTACTGATTTTGACGGTCAGGAAAAATATTATGTGATTGACTATAAGTCGACGCATCTTGGTAATTATTATCGCGATTACGCACAAAAGAAGGTTATTCTCTCTGTTTTTGATGAACGGAACCGTTATGACGTGCAGTATCTTTTGTACACGTTGGCGCTGCATCGTATGTTGAAAACACGCAAACCCGATTATTCATATGAAAAGGATATCGGAGGTGTTTTGTATTTATATTTGCGCGGCCTTAAAGCGCCGGGATTAATGCTGGAGCCTGAAATTTCAAACGGAGTTTTTTTCACCAAACCGTCTTTCAAGATTATTGAAAGGCTTGATGCTATTTTCAGCGGTCCGAGAAAATAAGGTGATGATTTATGTCAGAGTTTGTAAAACCTATTACAACAAGTCTTATTGATGCGGCTTACGGCTGTGAATTTATTTCAAGGACCGCTCTTGCCGAGATTTACTATTTAAACACTCAATATGACTTTTCGGCGCAATCATGCAATATCTTAGCTTTTTTCCTTATGGTTTTACACCACAAGATGGATACCGGAGACGTCTGTGTAAAACTTGAGGAAAAACCTATAAAGGATTCTGTTTTACAATGGATTTCTTTACTTGAAGAGAAGCCGTCATTAACTGATGAACAGCAGATTTTTTTAGAGTTTGCCAAAGATTTTTTCGCAAAAAAATTTAGTGATTTATCAGATACATTAAAGACAATTGCAGCTATAGGAAGTGCGGATGATGACAAGCCTCTTGTTATAAGCTTAAACCGTTTGTATTTGAGGCGTTATTTTAACTATGAAAGAAAAGTAGCCGCTTTTATTTCCGGACAGTCTAAAAAAGAGATCCCGGAAAGTATGCTGTTAAAAGCACAGGATATTCTTAACTTATTGTTTGGTAAGAATAATGACGGTACCGATGTGAATTGGCAAAAGGTTGCGGCGGCTCTTCCGGTTTTTTCGCGTTTTTGCGTGATTTCAGGCGGCCCTGGTACCGGAAAAACTACCACGGTTTTGCGTATATTGTTGTTATTGCGCGCTTTATACGGATTACAACCTAAAATTATGCTCGCAGCTCCTACAGGAAAAGCTGCTTCACGCATGGCTCAATCTATCGGATTACAGCTGCAGAATACCGATCTTGATGACAAATCCTCCTTTACTTCTGTAGCCCGAGAGTTAGCGCAAAAGTGCGGGTTTGATTTTTCTGAACTCTTAGCATCGATTCCACGCAATGCTTCAACCGTACATTCTCTTTTAAAAGTAATCGTACACAAAGTAACGCCGCGTTATAACGAACAGTACCCGCTTGACTGCGATATTCTTGTGGTTGACGAAGTCTCAATGGTTGATTTATCGCTGTTTTATAAAATTATTGCCGCTTTAAAGGACGGAGCTACACTCATTATGCTCGGTGATAAAGATCAGCTCTGCTCGGTTGAGTCGGGAGCGGTTTTAGGTGATATTTGCGCAAAATTAAGTGACAGCGATACAAATGCAGTAAGTGAATCCACGCTGCGGCTTTTAAGTAAACTAAGCGGCTATAGAGCTGAAAAATTACTGGAGGAGGGGGCGCTTTCAGACTATACCGTATTGTTAAAACACAGCTGGCGTTTTAAAGATGTACAGGGCATAGGTGCGCTGGCCACTGCCGTAAATGCGGCCCCTTTAGCTGTTAAGGAAAACGGACATCATCAGATCACCGATATTTTAAAAGAGTATCAGGATAATGGGCTTGCTTATTTACGGGTAGATCAAAAGAATTTAGTAAAAGGGTCTTCCTTTATGCGCAGTCTCATAAAAGACGTTATTTCAAGTAAATCAAGATACAGTTACAAAATTTATCTTGATTATTTATGTTCTCTTGATTTTTGCGTGGATTCGGATACGACGGCAAATGAGATTTTTAGGCGGATGGATGAATTTAGAATTTTGTGCTCTAATCATAATTTGATCTTAGGCGACAGAAATCTAAATGCACTTATAGAAAGCGAAATTAAGAATCGCTTTATGTTTGGCAATAAGGAGTTTTTCCCGGGGAAAATTGTGCTCATCACCAAAAATGATGCCGGACTTAATGTGTATAACGGAGATGTGGGCTTTGTAGCATACGACGGCGCGGATGAAAAAAAAGCGCTTAAGGTTTTCATTCCGTCAGAAAAGTACGGGATCTTAAAAGTAAGCCCGATTTTTTTAAAGCACTATGAAAGCGGTTTTGCCATGACCGTACATAAAAGCCAGGGCTCTGAATATAAAAATGTGCTAATTGCGTTAAGTCCCAAGGATAGTCCGATTTTGACCAAGGAGCTTGTATATACGGCAGTGACTCGAGCCAAAGAATGGGTTACGGTGGTTGCTCTGGAGGACGTTTTGCTTCAGGCTTGCGCGCGAAAAGTCCAAAGACAAAGCGGGCTTGCCGAGCGTATAGAGCGCAAGGAAATTTTTTCGTTAGCAAAGAAAAGAGTATGTATAAGTACCGAAATCTCCTCTTACAGTAAGAAAATACCGGCAACCGATTACAGTATTTTTATTTAAATTTAATTTTTTAAAGTAAGGACTTTTGCAGTTTTGGCATATGAAGTAAAAAAAGACTAAAGGGGAAGTAAAAAAAAATAAAAAAAATAAAAAATTTTTAATGTGAGCAAAA
>NZ_GL831020.1 GCF_000188195.1 Succinatimonas hippei YIT 12066 | reverse complement strand
ATTTAAGCTCTTTCTCTTATTTTGTACGTGCAAAGTTTTTTATAAGGCTTTTAGTTTGCAGATTAGGTAATGCGAAGGCGGTTTTGCGGATTGTTTTAATATGTAAAATCCGGCTTTTTGGCAGGACCTTAGTGCTTTTATATCATTAAAGCCGACACAAGTTGAAATGTATGCGTAGGTACTTTGTTTAAGGCTTTTTACGCAATAGCGCTGCAGTTTGGTACTAAGTCCTTGTCCGCGATAACTTTCATCAATAACGATTACAAGTTCATGTACGATGTTGACATCAAATTCCGCTTCGTTGAACATAAAAAATGCCAGACCGGCAATTTTGTCTTTTTCATCCTTTACTATATAGCAAAGCCGCTCGAACTCTTTATTCCACAGCTTAATAAGCCATGGCACACCGGCTCCACAGTGTTTATGGTAGATTTTAATAGCTTCATCGTATTCTTTTTTTGACGCTGTTTTGAAAATATAGTTGTCTGTTTTTTCTTCACCTGGGATCGGTAAAAGTTCAGCGCGCATAATATTGGCTTTTAGTAACAAACGATCACGCTTTAGATGATAAAGAAAATGTGCAATTTCCATTGTTATGCCCATATTTTGTGCGATAAGTTAAATTTACGCACCATTTTAATTCATTACTTAAATCGGATCTAAAGGATTAGTATACTAACCTATCTTTTTAATAATTTATCTATTTTACTATGTATGAGGATTAATCCTATGTTCTGCTTGAAACAAAAGATTCTATGCGGTATCGCCGCTCTATGTACAGTTTTATCCGTACAAGCTGAAGATAAGATTATGCGAGTCGGTGCAGAGCCTGCTTATGCTCCTTTTGAATTTATTGATGAGGAGACGAAGGAATTAACCGGTTTTGATATTGAGTTAATTAAGGCTATCGCAGAAGTTGAAGGCTATGAGATTGAAATTAGCACTATGCCGTTTGATGCACTGATCCCTGCTTTGCTGACTAATAACGTAGATGTTATTTTGTCGGCAATTACTATTACCGAGGAAAGAAAAAAGCGTGTAGCTTTCTCTGTCCCCTATTATGATTCAGGTCTTACCATTTTGATTAATGAAAAGGATAAGGACAAGGTTAAGAGTGTTAAAGATTTAGAAGGGCAGAAAATCTGCGTTCAAATCGGTACTACAGGTGCAAATTACGCATCAACACAGATTAAAGATGCTGTCGTGTCTCAGTTTAATACTGCACCTGAGTCTTATTTAGAGTTAAAAGCAGGAGGATGTGTTGCAGCCATTAATGACCGTCCTGTTAACGATTATTATCTTGCTACCAATAAGTCAGAAGGAATTATTTCACTTCCCGGAACACTCTCTTCAGAAAGTTACGGCATTGCTATGAGAAAAACTGATGAAGATATGGTTAAGGCAGTTAATGACGGTTATCAAAAATTAAAGGAAAACGGAACCCTAGATAAGATTTATTCTAAATGGTTTGGTTCTTCTAAATAATATGAATTTGTCCCTGTCTTATTGACAGGGACGTTAATAATCCATAAAATATACGCCCATCGGTGATTAGCGCAGTCCGGTAGCGCATCTGGTTTGGGACCAGAGGGTCGTAGGTTCGAATCCTACATCACCGACCATCTAAAATCTCTTCCTTCCTTATTTTCCGATACCTTTAAATTCTCACATCACGCTAGATAAAAGCTTCTGACCTAGCAGTAAAGTTGCTTTTAAAAGCATTTAATTTTACGGCTAAGTAAAAGAAAACCGCCGCGGTTGCGACGGTTTTAACAGCGTAATTTTAGTCAGTAACTTTCTTAAAGCGCATTCGATGAGGAATAGCTTCGTCACCGAGCTCTTTCTTTTTCCAGGCTTCATATTCGGTGTAGTTGCCTTCAAAGAAGCGCACTTTGCCTTCATCCCCGTAGTCAAGAATATGAGTGGCAATACGATCAAGGAACCAACGATCGTGGGAAATGACCATTGCGCTGCCGGGAAACTCCAATAAAGCGTTTTCAAGAGCACGCAGGGTTTCAACATCCAAGTCATTGGTAGGCTCGTCTAAAAGAAGGAGATTTCCTCCTACCTGGAGCAATTTTGCAAGCTGCAAGCGACCTCGTTCTCCGCCTGATAAATCACCGACACGCTTTTGCTGATCAGATCCTTTAAAATTAAAGCGTCCGATATAGGCACGACTTGGTATCTCATAATTGCCTACTTTAAGAATATCCTGGCCCTGAGAGATTTCATCGTATACCGTGTTCTCGTCCTTCATTTCGTCACGGAACTGTTCAACATAAGCAGTAACGACGGTGTCGCCTAATTTAATTGATCCGCTGTCGGGCTGTTCAAGTCCTGTGATCATTCTAAATAGGGTTGATTTACCGGCACCGTTAGGTCCGATAATTCCGACAATAGCTCCTTTAGGAAGAATGAATGACAAATCGTCAATGAGAACCTGATCTCCGTATGCTTTCTTTAAGTTCTTTACTTCCATTACGGTATCGCCAAGACGCGGCCCAGGCGGAATGTAAAGTTCATTGGTTTCATTACGACGCTGGTATTCGACATTTGAAAGTTCTTCAAAGCGTGATAAACGTGCTTTGGATTTTGCCTGACGTCCTTTTGCTCCCTGACGAACCCATTCAAGCTCTCTTTCGATGGAACGACGGCGAGCGGATTCAGTGCTTTCTTCAATCTTCAAACGCTGATCTTTCTGATCAAGCCAGCTTGAGTAGTTGCCTTGCCAAGGAATACCTTCTCCGCGGTCAAGTTCTAAGATCCACCCTGCAACATTATCAAGGAAGTAACGGTCGTGGGTGACTGCAACAACTGTTCCCGGATATTGATGAAGGAACTGTTCGAGCCAATCTACCGATTCAGCGTCAAGATGGTTGGTAGGCTCGTCCAAAAGCAGCATATCAGGACGCTCAAGAAGTAAACGGCATAAAGCTACGCGACGGCGCTCTCCTCCCGATAATACCTTAATCTGTTTGTCAAAGGCAGGAAGACGCAAAGCATCGGCAGCGCGTTCGATTTGGCTGTCAAGATTGTGGCCGTCATGTGCTTGAATGATTGCCTCAAGCTTTGCTTGTTCTTTTGCTAAAGCATCAAAGTCTGCGTTTTCATCGGCATAGGCTACATAAACTTCGTCAAGTCGAGCAAGTGCTGCTTTTACTTCGGCAAAAGATTCTTCTATAACTTCACGAACGGTCTTTTCCGGATCGAGTTTCGGCTCTTGGGGCAAATAGCCGATCTTAATTCCGGGTTGGGGACGAGCCTCGCCTTCGTAGTCTTGGTCTACTCCGGCCATAATTTTAATTAAAGTTGATTTGCCTGCGCCGTTAAGACCTAACACGCCGATTTTGGCACCGGGGAAGAAAGATAAAGAAATATCTTTTAGGATTTGTCGTTTAGGCGGAACAATTTTGCCTACCCGATTCATCGTGTAAATGAATTGAGCCATTAATTTACCTCATAAAAAAGCTTTGGCTAATTGTACCAATTAAGGTGGATTTTTTCAGGTAAGAAAACACTTAGATGGAAAAAATAAGCAGTAAGAAAAAACCGCGAGAAAATCGCGGTTTTAAAAGATATGATATTAACTATTCTTCACTCTGCTGTTTATTTTTGGCTCTTCTTGAAGCGCGAACGGCATTATGCAGAGAAGCAAAGCGGTTAGTGAGTTTCTCCGACGGACCGAAGAACGGACGCTCATCCTTTAAGAATTTATTGTCATAGTCGTTTAAAGCACGAATAACAAGCTTATAAAGACCGACGACAGCAATAATATTCGGTATGACCATAAGACCGTTAAACATGTCAGCAAGCTCCCATACCAGGTCGACGTGCAGGAACGAGCCCATCATTAGAAAAGCTAGGACCATTACAGAGAAGACATTGATCACTTTGTAGCCGAACAGATATTTAACGTTTTGGACTGCAAAGAAGTACCAACCGATAATGGTAGTAAACGCGGCAAAGAATAAGCAGATTGCTACAAATCCGGCTCCTGCTTCACCCATGCCTTTTACGAAAGCGTTTTGGGTAAGGACGATTCCGGTGGCTTGTCCGTCAAGAGATCCCGTCACTAATATAACAATAGCCGTTGCGTTTAAAACGATAAAGGTATCAATAAACAGACCGACTATAGCGGCAAGACCTTGTTCTGCAGGGTGCTTCACTCTGGCAACTGCATGAGCGTGCGGAGTTGAGCCCATACCGGCTTCGTTGGAGAAAAGGCCGCGGGCAACGCCGTAGCGGATTGCTTCTTTAATTGAAGCACCGATTACGCCGCCGGTTGCAGCTTCAGGGTTAAAGGCGCCGATCACCACTTGCTCAATTGCCGGAATAATCATGTCGTAATAGCAGCATACTATATAAAGAGAGCCTAATACGTAAATGCCTGCCATGAGAGGAACCATTTTCTCGGTAAATCCAGCGATACGGCTTACTCCGCCGATGAAAATAAAGCCGGCAAGCATAATAACGAAAATACCGGAAATCCAGGTAGGAATATGAAATGCAGACTCAAAAGCGGTTGAAATGGAGTTAGCCTGCACCATATTGCCGATAAAGCCTAAGGCAATAATAATGAGGAAAGAGAAAATAATCGATAGAGGCTTATTGCCAAGTCCTTTTGAAATGTAATAAGCAGGACCGCCGGTTATATGGCCTTCTCGGTCTTTGGTACGGTATAGCTGAGCTAAAACAGCTTCGGCAAAGATTGTTGCCATACCGAAAAATGCGGCAACCCACATCCAGAAGATTGCGCCGGGTCCGCCCATTGCCATAGCGGTAGCTACGCCGGCAAGATTTCCCGTACCGACCTGAGCGGCTATTGCTGTAGCTAAAGACTGGAATGAAGTCATTCCGTGCTTGCCGGCTTTTTCTCCGTTAAAAGATAAACCGCCGAATACGTGTTTGAAGGCAAGCTTAAAATGTCTTATTTGAACGGCACGCAACTTTAAAGTAAAGAAAATACCAGTACCGACAAGGATAGGAATTAAACACCAAGGTCCCCAGAGAATGGAGTTGATGTCTTTAACGATTTGAGTCAAAGCGTCCATAGTAAAAACTCTAGTTGCTTAAATTAAAAAGGCGGGGTTATCCCGCCTCATGTTATTTTTTGGGTTGATCGGATTCTGCGTTATCGTTCATTGCTTTATTGAGCTTATTATGAAAACGCCTTTTCAGGTAAATGCCGAGAACAACAAGAATAATTGCAGCAAGAATCAGGTAGATCACTTTTTGTACGTCACCTACGTACTGCATCAATAAATCAAGATTATCGGCAAAGAAGAAACCTAAATAAACCCAAACAGGTACGGATATCAAAGCAGCGACACCGTCCATTAAAATAAAGGTGAAGTAAGAGATACGGCGGCTCATTCCTGCAACTAGGAAAATAGGCGAACGTAATCCGGGAAGAAAACGGGCAACGAATAAAAGGCCTAAACCGTACTGCTTAAATTTTCTTTGGATGTGAGAAAAACGCCTTGGAGAAAGTATTTTACGGAAAGTCCGGATTTTTTGAATGCGGTAACCGAAAATCCTTCCGGCAATAAACATTGTACTGTCTCCGATAAGCACCCCCGCAAGACCAACTGCCAGCATTGTATGCGGATTTGTCATGCCCAAACCGGAGATAACGCCGCCGGACACTAGTGTAATGTCTTCGGGAACGGGGAGACCGAAACCGCATAAAATCAAAATTCCGAAAACTGCGATATATCCGTAGTCGGAAAAGAAAGCAATTAGAAAATCAAGCACCGCTTTACCTTTACTTTATATGTTATTAAGAGATTTTAACAAAAAATAAGCGATTAGGGCAGTTTTGCTCCTATAAAACCTAATTGTCTCCATGCTTCATAGGCCATAACAGCGACGGCATTTGACAAGTTAAGGCATCGGCTTTTTTCTACCATCGGAATTCTAAGCCTAAATTTTTCCGGAATTATTTGCATTACTTCGTCGGGAAGGCCTGAGGTTTCACGCCCGAAAAGCAGAAAATCTTCGTCTTCAAATGAAAAGTCAGACGGGGTGGCAGTACCGTGAATCGTTGAAGCTATAAGACGTTTAGGATTCATATTCTCCATGAACTTTTCAAAAGAAGTATGTACGGTAAGATTAGCGATTTCATGGTAATCAAGACCTGCTCGCAGCATTTTTTTATCGTCCATGAAAAAATCGAGCGGTCCTACGAAATGAAGTTTGGCTCCGCAATTTGCCGAAAGTCGGATTATATTTCCTGCGTTTTGCGGCATCTGCGGACGATATAAAACGATATTGATCATGAATCTTCCCGTAAATAACAAGTTAAAAAACGATCGGTATTTTATCACTACCTTCTAACTTATTTTAAGTTATTAATTAGTTTTGTTTTTATATTTTATATGCAATACAAATAAAAATTATTTGCATTTTAAAAAATTTTCTTTATCATAAAAATACATATTAAAAATATACGTATTTTTATCGACAGCGCGGTTTTCAAATTGCCCGAAGGGGTGAAAAATGGTAGTATCTTCAAGAATTTTATCCAGTTTTTTAACGACGGCGAAATTTGAGTTAGCTTTAGATTGTTATACGTCGTACGCATCCGCGATATACCTCGGAGGATATATGTTCTCACGCCAGAACAAAGGGCAGAACAACCGCATAAGTGATCGTATTTTACAAGTCGGCATGTTTGCTGCATCTGTTGCCACAGCAGGAATTCTTTACGTTTTATGTAAGTTTTTGATGATAAATGACAGTTCGGTAAGCGGTGAAATAATTTTAAACGGAACACAGGCTGAACAAGTAGTGCACGGATCTCCTATAACTGCCTTTTTATTCAGTTATTTCGGAGCCTTTACTTTTTTAATTCCTTTGATGCTCCTTTATTTTTTTTATCTGGTATTAAAAAATCGATCCCGATTATTCGTACCTGATTTCTTTAGGGTCGGATTACGCGTTTTAGGCTTTAATATTTTGATATTGGGTTTGTGTGCGGCTTTTTCCCGGACCTTTTCTTTTGGTGTAACCGGCGGCGGCGGAGTTCTTGGCGATTACATTAATTTGTCATTGCTTTCTTTAATGCCGGGAATGGCCGTTTCTTTGTGTTCTTTACTTTTGTCTTTTATCGGCATTTGTGTGTTTTTTGCCGTTTCTCCTTTGCAGTTAGCTGACGGAATCGGATCTTTTATTATGAGATTCATAGACGGTAAGAAAGGGGAAGAGAAGGAGGTCGGACAAGAAGAAAGTGTTTCTACCATAAGTGAAATGACGGATGACGAATCCAATCACATTGAACCTTCTTTTGAAGAAGAAATTAAAGATGTAAAAAAAGCCGGTCTGGCAGATGCCTCCATTTTTTCCAAAGTTGCGGCAATGCCTAAAGCTCCATTTATTAATAAAACCAAAGAAGAAAAAGCTGAGGATACCGTTCCTACCAGAAATATTTTTGATAGAACCGAGCCTAAATTCTCATCTTTTGATAAAGAAGAAGCTCCTTTGCATAACGAGACCCAGGATGATTTCTTGCATGATCCTTTTTTAGCCAATGAATTAAAGGATGAAAAATCGGACAACGACAGTCCGCGTACTATCATCACTCGTAATAATGATAAAGAGAATTTCTTTAAAGATGATGCAAACTCTTTTGATAAAGAGCCTTCTACTATTATCACGAAAGGATACGATCCGATTTTTGCTACCGGACCGGAGTTTGAGAGTAAAGCGGACAATGTTGATGATACGGGCAGCAGTACTTTTATTTCATACGGCAGCGGCGCACCTCAGGATGATTATGTTCCCAAAGCTCCGGAAAGTCCGGATCCTGCTATCGTAAGTACTCATATTTTCTCCGGTGAACCCGTTGAGTCATTTAGCGCTAAAACGGAGTTTTCTGCCGGACTAGACGAACAAGATCCCGTTATTAAAGACGAAGTTGACGAGGCGGTTGAGGAAAATGTCATTCAATTTAGCGACTTTGCTAAAAAGGGATCGTTTGAATTAAACGATCTTCCTGCATCATTCCTGCCCAGTGCTCAAGAGGATGATGGGGCGCTTACGCCGGTTGCGCATACCTTATCGGAAAAGGACGGATCTTACCAGTATGAAAGCGCTGAGCGCGGCGTTTTGTCAGTCTCCGGTAAAGAACATGATTTTGCCGCAGATAAGAATGCAGCTTCAAGCAGTGAAAGTTTTAATGCGCCTTTAAAGCAGGATGATTATGCGTTAAAGGAAGAAAACGAAGAGGTGAAAGCTTCTTTAAATGACGGTGACGGACAGGGATTTTTCGGTAAACCTCAAAACAGCAGTGCCTCAAATCTTCCTTCATATATTAAGCCTGAGGAAGAAAAGAAAGCTGCAGCTGCTTTAAGTACCGTGACTGTTCCTCATCATAGTTTCGGCTCTTGGCGTCCGTCTTTTGATTTACTCACGCCGTCTCACAATGTAAAAGTAACTTCTCCTGAAGATTTGGAGCAGATGGCAAGGAAAATCAACTCCTGCCTTGCAAGCTTTAAGATTAAGGCTCAGGTTGCTCGCTACAATGTAGGGCCAATAATCACCCGCTACGATTTAATGCTTGCCCCGGGAACAAAAACTGCAACTATTATTAATTTAAGTCAGGATCTGTGCCGTGAGCTTATGGTGCGCTCGGTACGCGTTGTCAGCAATATCCCCGGAACACAGTTTGTAGGTCTTGAAATTCCTAATCCTCACCGCAAAATGATCACTTTGCGTGATATGGCTGATGCCGGTGCTTTTAATCGTGCAAAGGGTACGTTGCCGATTTGCCTTGGCAGTTCCGTTACCGGAGAGCCTGTTATGGTCGATTTGGCGGCAGCTCCGCATCTTTTGATTTCAGGAACCACAGGCTCCGGAAAGTCTGCAGGACTTAACTGCTTTTTAATTTCACTTTTAATGCAAAAGTCCCCGGAGGAGCTGCGTTTGATTCTTATTGATCCTAAACGCATTGAGTTTTCTCTTTACAACAATCTGCCGCATCTTATCACTCCGGTTATTTCAGATGTGGCTGAAAAGACGTCTGCGGCTTTGCGCTGGTGCATTGATGAAATGGAACGCCGTTATGCGCTTATTGAAGCTATCGGCGTACGCAAGATAAGTGAATATAACGAGCTTATCGAAGAAGCAAGAGCATCAGGACGCAGAGTTTATGACCCGGCATGGACTGCCGATATGGGAGGAGAACCTCCGGTTTTGGCACCTTTGCCTTCAATTGTTATCGTGATTGAAGAGTATGCCGATTTACTGGCTCAAACATCGGGTCGCAAGAAGAACGTTGAGAATTCGCCCGAGATGTGCATTAACCGTTTAGCCGCCAAAGCCCGTGCCGCCGGTATGCATATTATTTTGGCAACGCAAACACCGCGTGCCGATGTCGTGACAGGCGTAATTAAAGCTAATATGCCGTCTCGCGTTGCTTTTACCGTGCAGTCAAAGCTCGATTCAACGATTATTTTGGACGAACAAGGGGCTGAAAAGCTTCTAGGCTACGGTGATATGCTGTGTAAATTTACCGGTGTAAACGGCGGACAGACTTTTAGGGCTCATGGAGCGTTTTTAAGCAACGATGACGTTGAGCGCGTCGTCGAGGCTTGGAAAGAGCACGGCGGTGAACCGGATTACATTGAAGGCGTTACCGATTTGCCGGAAGAAGAAAATGACGGCGATGATTTTTCCTCTGAGCCTAAAGTTGTTCAACTGGATAAACTTTTTGATCAGGCTGCGGCTTATACCCGCGAACATTATGCCCGTAAGCAGAAATATCCCTCCATAAGCGATTTCCAATCGACTTTCGGTGTAGGCTATCCGCGTGCTAAGAAAATCGTGGCACAATTGATTCGTGAAGGAGTAATGGAGGATTAAGCATGTTTAAATTTATAAAATGTTTAGCTGCTGCAGCTTGTCTTTCCTATGCCTTGTCGGGAACTGCTTTTGCTGATGATAAAGCTGATTTAAAAGCAAAATTAAATGCTTTTAATGAGTTTTCCGCTTCTTTTGTGCAGGAAGTAACGGATAAAAGCGGACAAGAGGTTATGAGTTCAAACGGTATTATTGCATTGCAGAAACCGGCTAAATTCATGCTGCATACTCTTAACCCTGATGAACAGGTTTTATTTTGCGCCGGCAATGATATTTATTTTTATGATCCTTTCGTCAATCAGGTCTCGATTTTTTCGCGCAGCGAGTTAAGCGCATCGCCTTTTATTCTTTTATCCGATATGTCGGATAATGTGTGGGCGCATTATGACGTTAGGCATGAAAACGGCGTTTATATTATTACCCCGAATCGTCAGGGAGATATAGTAAATTTAAGGTTGAGCTTTAAAGGATCCGATATTGATACGATCTCTCTTGTGATGAAAGACGGTAATATTAATACTTATAAGCTTTCAGACGGCAGACGTTCTGCAGATCCGCAAGTGTTTGAATATAAAATACCTGAGGATGCAGAGGTGGATGATGAGCGCCGCTAACTACGATTTATTTTCTGACATCGGGGTTGATGTCGATAAAGCAGAAAAACAGGACAGCGGATTATCGTTATTCGTTCCTTTAGCTTCAAGAATGAGGCCGGAGTCATTAGATGACTACATAGGTCAAAGTCATTTAATCGGCCCCGGACGTCCTCTGCGAATGGCGCTTGAGCGCAAACAGTCTTATTCAATGATTTTTTGGGGACCTCCCGGGGTCGGGAAGACTACGCTTGCTCTTATTATTGCTAAAAGCTCAGGTGCCGTTTTAGAGCAGATTTCTGCGGTGACATCAGGAGTTAAGGATATACGAGCGGCGATAGATAGGGCAATGTCGCGTAAACGCCAGGGCGTACGTACCGTATTATTTGTTGATGAGGTACATCGTTTTAATAAATCTCAGCAGGATGCTTTTTTGCCTTATATAGAAAACGGAACTATTATTTTTATCGGTGCAACAACGGAAAATCCTTCTTTTGAATTAAATTCCGCTCTTTTGTCCCGAGCCCGCGTCTATGTGCTTAAAAAATTAAGTCCGGAGGAGTTAAAGGCTCTTTTGCATCATGCCCTGGAGTCGGAAAAGGGGCTTAAATCCGAGAATTTAGTTCTTGCCGATAAAGTAGAGGATGCGCTTATCGATTTATCGGAAGGAGACGGCAGGCATCTTTTAAATACTCTTGAGATGTTGGTTGATTTGGCAGCCCCTTATAAGGACGGTTCAAAGATCATCACTTTTGCCATGGTCGGGGCAGTGGCCGGCAGAAGGCTTATTAAGTATGACAAAGGCGGAGACGCTTATTATGATTTGATTTCGGCTTTTCATAAGTCGGTACGCGGATCGGCTCCTGATGCTGCTTTATATTGGTATTCAAGAATTTTGGCGGCAGGAGGCGATCCTTTATATGTAGCAAGAAGACTCTTGGCAATTGCTACTGAAGATGTGGGTCTTGCCGATCCGCGAGCTATGCAGGTGGCGCTTAATGCTTGGGATATTTACGAGCGAGTCGGAGCTGCAGAAGGAGAGAGAGCTATAGCGGAGGCGGCTGTTTATCTTGCTATAGCGCCTAAAAGCAACGCTTTATATACTGCATTTCATCAAGCAAGAGAAGATGCTGAAAAACTTCCTTCTTTTGATGTGCCTTTATATCTGCGTAATGCTCCGACTAAACTTATGGAAAACCTCGGTTATCACAAAGGTTATCGTTACGCTCACGATTTCCCCGGTGCATATGCGGCAGGAGAATGCTTTATGCCCAAGGAGCTTGACGGACGTACTTACTATAAGCCAAATGATCGCGGATTGGAGATCCAGCTTAAGGCAAAGCTTGATTATCTTAAGGATCTTGATAATAAAGCAACCGATCGCCGTTATCCTCCCGAGCATCAAAATGAGGTTAGAAAACGTCTTGGCTAACCTAAGGTGGTATCTAAAAGCATCATGAGCACGAATCCTGTAAGTACTGCGATAGTTCCCAAATCGGAGTGCTCACCTAATTTTGCTTCAGGAATCAGCTCTTCCACTACCACATACATCATGGCGCCAGCGGCAAAAGCGAGAGCCCAAGGGAGAAAAGGTACGAATTGTCCTGCAATGAGGATCACCAAAAGTGCCGCCACAGGCTCTGCAAGACCTGAAAAAGCTCCCATTAAAAAGGCTTTAAAACGGCTTTTTCCTGATGCATGCATCGGTAAAGATACTGCAGTTCCTTCAGGAATATTTTGAATTCCCATACCTAAAGCAAGCGCAACGGCTGCAGACATCGCTTCAGGCGATCCTGCACTGTACGCAGCTGCAAAGCTTATGCCTACAGCCATTCCTTCAGGTATATTGTGAATAGTCACGGCCAAAAAGAGCAAAGAACTTTTATCAAGGTGTGATTTAGGTCCTTCAGGTGTTGTTGAATCAGGATGCAGGTGAGGCATTAAATGATCGAGTAAAAGCAGGAATAATGCACCTAAAATGAATCCTCCTGCAGCAGGAAGAGCCGGAATCTGTCCTAACTCTTGAGCTTTATCAATTGCCGGAATCAAAAGGCTCCATACGGATGCCGCAATCATGATCCCCGCGGCAAAGCCTAATGAGAGTTTGGTCCATAATGAAGAAGGTTTGTTTTTAAATAAAAAGACGAAGGCAGCGCCTAGTGCTGTCATGGCGAAAGTGAATGATGTGCCGAGAAGGGCGCTTAAATACGGTTCTGGGATCATGTTTTACTCTTTGCTGCAGTTTTCTTTCTATTAACCGTTCTTTTTTACAAAATGTAAACCTTGCTACTTGAAAAATATTTGCAAGAGAGACAGTTTTTCAATTGCGAGCTAATCGCAACTAATGAATAAAATTTTAAGTTAGAATAGTTTCCGACAAAGAGATAAGGTCTCGATAAATTTAAATCTAAAATTAAGGAGCATTAAATGTCTTTAATCAATAAAGAAGTTGCTGATTTCACCGTCAAAGCCTACCAGAACGACAATTTCCACGATGTTTCTAAAAAAGACATTTTAGGTAAGTGGTCCGTTTTCTTCTTCTATCCTGCAGATTTCACTTTCGTTTGCCCGACTGAACTTGCAGACTTAGCTGATAAATACGAAGAGTTCAAAAAGATCGGCTGCGAAATTTTCTCCGTTTCCTGCGATTCTCATTTCGTTCACAAAGCATGGCACGATGCTTCCGATACCATCAAGAAGCTTCAGTATCCGATGCTTGCTGATCCTAATCATCAGCTTTCCCGTGATTTCCAGGTTCTCATTGAGAACGACGGCATGTCAGAACGCGGTACTTTCGTTGTAAACCCTGAAGGCAAGATTGTTGCATACGAAGTCGTAGCAGGCAATATCGGCCGTAACGCAGATGAACTTTTACGCCGCGTAGAGGCTTTACAGTTCGTCGCCGAGCACGGTGATCAGGTTTGCCCGGCCAAGTGGCAGCCCGGCGCAAAGACCTTAAAACCGGGTCTTGATTTAGTCGGTAAGCTTTAATTGATAAAGTTAACTAAGTTCATTTTTTGAAAAAAAGGCCCTTCCTTAAGTGAACTGTACCCCGTTTGGTAGACAATTAACCG
>NZ_GL831019.1 GCF_000188195.1 Succinatimonas hippei YIT 12066 | reverse complement strand
TAGGCAATAACAAACGCTTTGACGAGCGTATCGCCGAATTGTGTCTTCATCATAAAATCACTGATGCTTATAATGGAGCTTATGAGCGTAACGAAGCAATAAAAAGCCGAACAGAGATGATGCAAGCATGGGCTGATTACTGTTATTCAGGATTAAATAAATGAGTAGTAAAAATGCAGAATACTATCAAGACCTACTTGGTTTTATTGATGAAGCTTTATTTGTCTCAGCAGTAATTGAAACTCAATACTTTTATAAAGATCCCGACGGTCAAATCAAGCCTTTATTGCAAAACAAACACGTTGCAACAAACGGAAAACAAGGCTTTATTCTTCGGAGTCAATGTTCATCAGATGAAGAATTTGAGCAAAAGAAAGAACAATTAAAAATTGCGAATAAAAATCTACAATGGCAGACAAACCGAACTCCAAACCCAATGACCAAATATATACAAAAAATACTTACACTACATGAAAAGCTAATTGGCATTCAACAAACTCTCCAAAAAGAGCATCAATACATATATACCGAAATGCCTACACTCGATAAAAATAAACAAGAATACAAAACCCAACGACACAAAATTTCATCAATGGTTATAGAAATATTTTCCATTTTGGGAAGAATTGAACAACTTGTAGAGTTTTGTTCCGAAGAACAAAAGAAACAGATACAAAAAAGCAAGAAACCTAGAATTGATAACAAAAAAATTCAATTTTTCAAAAAAGTATTAAATAAAGACCCTTCTCTAAAAACAAGTACAAACGCAACAATACAAGCAGCGCTTGAAGCAGCTGGCTGGAAAAGAAAATTGAAGACTCGAGTACCATCAGAACCAACTATAGCCAGATACAGAAAACAACTTGAAAATAATTAATTTTTCATTTTCATTAACCATGGCTAATGAAAACACAGCTTTTTCGTATGAGTAATAATGACTGCGAGCACAATCTCAAAAGGAGGTTTTAATCGTGGTTCAAAAAAAGCTTGTACGCGTTAAAGAAGTTGCTGAACTTTTAAGTTTAGGCGTATCTACAGTTTGGCGTAAAGTCAAAGAAGATCCTTCTTTTCCTCGTCCCCACAAAATCAGTGAAAGAATCACTGTTTGGCAATTATCCGAAATCTTGGATTGGATAAACGTTAAATGTCACAACACTACTTATAAGGAGGATTAAGATGGAACTCTTTGATGGATATTTACCAGTTCATGGAAAACAACCAGCAATAAAAGAATGGGGAAGACCGACTGAGCTATATAGCCTTGAACAAGCACAAAAATTCAATGAATACGGAGGGCGCATTGCTGAAAATATCGTTTTAATTGATGTTGATAATAGAGAGCAAGCCGACTGTTTATTAAAAATAGTAGAACAAGAAAATATATCTACTATCGTTTATAAAACAGATCGTGGCTTACATTTTTACTTTGAAAATGATGGAACATTTTTAAAGTGTGAGTCACATAAAAAACTAGCTATAGGACTTGAAGCAGATATAAAAGTCGGAACAAGCAACTCATACGCAAAGCTAAAGAGCAATGGCGTTGAACGTAAAATAATCAGAAACACTGAAAAATTACAAACAATCCCAAAATGGTTGCGTCCGTTAAATGCTCAAAAATTGCAAGCAGAGCTGTTTAACTTATCCGAAGGGGATGGACGCAACGACACTTTGTATAGGTACATTATACCTCTTATAAATTCTGGATTTACCAAAGAAGAAAGCAGAGAGTGCATAAGACTTATAAATAAATATGTCTTTGCTCAAAGTCTGGAAAATAAGGAGCTTGAAACAATATTGCGTGATGAAGCTTTTGAAAACTTGCATCCTGACTTCTATGGTAATAATAAAAAATTACAAATAGATGAACTAAGTAAGTTCATCATCAACAAACTTCATATAAAGCGTATCAATGAAAAATTATATGCTTATCAGAATGGATTTTACGTGTTGGCCTCTAAGCTTAGAGGAAATTATGTATTGCAATACGTAAAAAATCCAAGAAAGAATATCAGGAACGAAGTTGAAGCATTTATTAATGACTTCATCATTGAAAATGCAACAGTAGCAGATCCTCGCTATATCGGATTTAAAAACGGTATTTACGATTTAGAAGAGAGAAAACTAATTTCTTTCGATCCTAACATTGTAATTACCAATCCGATCAATCATAACTATATTTCTGATGCTTATGATGCAGATACGGATAAATTTTTAAGTAATATCACTTGTGGAGACAAAGCCCTTCGAGCAAATTTAGAAGAATTATTAGGTTATTGTCTCTATAGGGAAAACAGTCTGCAAAAATTTTTCCTGTTGTATGGTTCTGGAAGCAATGGTAAAAGCATGTTTTGCACTTTTATCAGAGCTGTGCTCGGTGAAGAAAATTGCAGCTCTGAAAGCCTTCAACGATTAGGGGAACGTTTCGGCTCTTCATCTATATATAACAAGCTTGCAAATATATGTGATGATAACAGCTCAATGCATATAAAAGATCCAGCAATGTTAAAAATCCTTTCTTCAGGAGGAAATTACCAGACAGAGTTTAAGGGGAAAGATTCATTCTCATATACTCCATTCTGCAAACTTATTTTCTGTATGAATAAACTTCCTAAAATCAATGATAACGGTCAAGCTGTACAGCGCCGTTTAGTCATAATTCCATTTAATAGAAGTATTCCAGAGAATGAGCAAGATACGGCACTAAAGAAAAAATTAACCAAAGATAGTGCAATCGAATACGGCATAAGAATTGCGATAGAAGGGTTAAATCGTCTTTTAGAAAATAATAAATTTACTGAAAGCGAGAAAATCGACCAACAGTTGAATAATTATTTAGGATATAACAATCCTATTGCCGACTTCGTTAAAAAGAAGGGAGGTATAGAATATCTTCTTTCAAACTACTGCGGAGATATTTATTCTGAATATCAACGATACTGCGAAGAAAATTGTTCTGAAAAAATTTCCATACAGATGTTCGGTAAACAAATATGCTCCATGTACGACTTAAAAAGTCACAGCGTTAATCCGAATGATGGAACAACAGATCGCCACAAAAAATATAGGAGAAGATAAATAACTAATTGATTTTTAACAAGTAACCGAGTAACCGATTATTTTTAATTTATAAATAAAAAATATATAAAAAATAAAAATTAAAGAAAAAAATAAAAAGATAAAATATAAAAATATTGGTTACTTGGTTACGAGAAAAATAAGTGTAATTTAAATAATTAGTATATAATTATAAATAAATACAATTTATATACTATTTTTATGTTTATAAAGGTTCATGAATGGCAAAAGCATTAGATCCGTATAGAGTTGCTTTAAGTATTTTGTCATCAGATACACTTGAAGAAGCCCGCAGTAAGTTAAACATAAGCAGAACTAAATTTTGGCAATTAAGACAGAAACCAGAGATAAAAAACGCTTTAAACGAAATTTCATCTCATATTTATGATGAAAGTTTGGCAACCGTTATGCACGATACAACAGAAAATCTTTCTATTCTGAAAAACTTGG
>NZ_GL831018.1 GCF_000188195.1 Succinatimonas hippei YIT 12066 | reverse complement strand
ACGACCTCCTGCTTGCAAGTCATCCCCGTTTTCCTGAGACGGCATCTAACCGTTACAGCACTCATGCCGAGGACTTGCCCAAGCAGTCTCATTACGTCGAGTTTGATAAAGAGCGGATTGAAAAGTGGGCTAAAAGCATCGGTAATAATACTGCTCAAGTAATCAAGCGGATTTTCTCTTCCTGTGATTTTGAGCAGCAGGGGTACAACCCGTGCCTTTCCGTACTTCGTTTAAGCTCAAAATATGGAAAAAGCGAGCTTGAACGAGCTTGTGAAATTGCGCTCGGCAAGATTAGTACCCCCAGATACAAGCATATCAATGCCATAATCTTAGAGCAACAGGGAAAAGACTCAGCCGCCCCGCTTGCTAATTTTGACGGTAAGCCGCTTCAGCATGAAGGATATCTGCGCGGTGCCGACTATTACGCCAATCTTAAACAACGCAGCGGAGGTAAAGCATAATGACTCCCGTCAACGCTAAACACTATCTTCATGATGATATCATCCGCAAACTTACCGAGCTTAAGCTTGCCGAGCTCTCCGACTATGTTGATGAGCTGTGCGCAGATCCCGAGTGCGTAAATCTCGATTTTATCGGCAAATTTGAAGTGATCACCAACCGCTTATACCAAAACCGCATCAACGAGTTAATTAAGAACCTGCTTAAAAATGCAACGCTCAGAGAGCCGCAGGCCTCAATAGCCGGACTTTATTATGAAGCGGAGCGCTTATTATCGCGGGAGCTGATGATAGAGCTCGGGACCTGCGACTTCATGCGCAGTCAGACCAATATCATCATCGAAGGACCGACCGGTGCCGGCAAGACCTATATTGCCTGCGCTATTGCCAAAGCGGCTGTCGGCAAATGCTATAGAGTCAAGTATATACGGCTTCCGGATTTGCAGCAGGAGCTTGAGGACTGTTATCACTATAACCGCTCTTTAAAAAACTTAAAGCAAAAATATATAA
>NZ_GL831017.1:30353-71199 GCF_000188195.1 Succinatimonas hippei YIT 12066 | reverse complement strand
ACCAAGATATTGATCAACCTAACTTCAGTTCTAGCAAAAACTTAGTTGAATATGGAAAAGAGGAAAAGGCAATAGTTGATCTAGTTTTGCAAGATCCTAGGATTACACAGCAAGAGATGGCTTTAAATTTGGGGTGGACACCGGCAAAAGTAAAATACTATATTGCAAAGCTTAGACAACGTAAATTAATTACCCGTAATGGAAGCAGTCAAAAGGGAGAGTGGAAAATTCTTAAGAATTGATTCAACGAAAAAAGGCTGCAGATTTTTTCTACAGCCTTAAATTTTTTAACTTGTGATTAAATCAATCATTAGTTACGCTTTAAAGCACGCCAGGCAATATCCTTGCGATAGAACATGCCGTTGAAGTGGACTTTCTCAATGAGTTTATAGGCGCGGTCACGAGCGTCTTTGATATCATCGCCTAAAGCTGTAACGCATAAAACACGTCCGCCGGAGGTTACTACTTTGCCGTCAACAGATTTGGTTCCTGCTTCAAAAATTTTGGTGCCTTCAGGAGTTTTTTCATCAAGTCCTGAAATTTCGTCACCTTTGCGCGGTGATGCCGGGTATCCTTCAGCTGCAAGGACAACGCCTACTGCAGGACGAGGATCGTATTTGACCTCAAGTCCTTGAAGTCCGTTTTCCTTAGCACCTTTAAGGCATAAATCAACTAAATCTGACTGCATGCGCAACATGATAGGCTGGGTTTCAGGATCGCCGAAACGGCAGTTGAACTCGACAACGCGGGGAGCTCCGTTTTTACCAATCATAAGACCTGCATAGAGGAAACCGAAGTAAGGAATGCCGTCTTTACGCATACCTTCTAAAGTCGGATTAATGATCTCATTCATGACACGGTCATAAACGTCTTTAGTTACAACGGGAGCCGGAGAATAAGCGCCCATGCCGCCGGTATTAGGGCCGGTATCTCCATCGCCGACACGCTTGTGATCTTGGCTGGTTGCCATCGGAAGTGCGTTAATGGAGTCGGACATAACGATGAAGGAGGCTTCTTCTCCTTCCATGAACTCTTCAATGACGACGCGGGCTCCGGCATTGCCGAAAGCATGATCGTCAAGCATGGAGTGGACGGCGGAGATTGCTTCATCTTCGGTCATGGCTACGACTACGCCTTTGCCTGCTGCAAGACCGTCAGCTTTAATAACAATCGGAGCTCCTTGCTCTTTGATATAAGCGCAGGCTTTTTCGGCATTGTCGAAAATTTCGTATGCGGCGGTAGGAATGTTATGGCGCTTTAAAAAGTCTTTGGTAAATGATTTGGATCCTTCAAGCTGTGCTGCAGCTTTGCTGGGTCCGAAAATGGTAAGGCCTTCAGCTTTAAAAGCATCAACGACGCCGTCAACGAGAGGTGCTTCAGGTCCGACAATGGTCAGATCGATTTTATTGTCTTTGGCAAATTTTACTAGGCCCGCAATATCACCTACGGAGATATTGACGTTTTCCATTTTCTCTTCACGGGCGGTACCGGGGTTGCCCGGAGCAACAAAAACCTTGTCGGCAAGGGGAGAAAGAGAGGCACGCCAAGCAAGAGCATGTTCACGTCCGCCGTTGCCGATTACTAAAACTTTCATTTAAGACTCCTTTAATTAGTGGCGGAAATGACGCATGCCGGTAAATACCATGGCAATACCGTGTTCGTCAGCTGCCTTGATCACTTCTTCATCACGAATAGAACCGCCCGGCTGGATAATGCACTTAATACCGGCAGCTGCGGCGGCATCGACACCGTCGCGGAACGGGAAGAAAGCATCAGAGGCCAAAGCGGCACCTTCAAGCGAGAGCTTAGCGTCTTCTGCGCGCAGGCAGGCGATGCGGGCTGAGAAAACGCGGCTTGTTTGACCGCAGCCGATGCCTAAAGTACGTTTGTTGTTGGTGTAAACGATAGCGTTTGATTTGGTGTACTTGCAGACTTTCCATGCAAAGAACAGCTCTTCAAGCTCATCATCAGTCGGAGCGCGTTTGGTAACGACTTTAAGATCTTCACGCATAACGGTTTCGGTGTCAGCTTCCTGAACCAAAAGACCGCCGTTTACACGCTTGAAGTCCATACGCTTAGGAGAGATGCTCAGATCGCCGATTTCCAGTAAACGGATATTTTTCTTGCGGGCAACTTCTTCTTTTGCTTCTTCGGTTACATGCGGAGCTACGATTACTTCGCAGAATTGACGATCGATGATAGCTTTGGCCGCATCTTTATCAAGAGTACGGTTAAAGGCGATAATTCCGCCGAAAGCTGATTCAGGATCGCAGGCAAAAGCATTGTCATATGCTTCGACTAAAGTTTGTCCTAAAGCTACGCCGCACGGGTTGGCATGCTTGACGATAACGCAGCAGGGCTTGTCGAATTCGCGGACGCATTCGATAGCGGCATCGGTATCGGCGATATTGTTGTAGGAAAGCTCTTTACCCTGAAGTTGTTTTGCAGTGGCGATGCAGGCGCATTTAACGTCAGCTTCTTTATAGAAAGCCGCTTTTTGGTGAGGGTTTTCACCGTAGCGCATATTCTGCAATTTGATAAATTGCTGGTTTAAAGTACGCGGGAAATGGCGCTCTGCTCCGTCATCAATTCCGTAGTCAGGAGCTTTAAGACCGAAATAGTTGGCGATAGCTCCGTCATAAGCTGCGGTATGTTCAAAAGCGGCAACAGCTAAATCAAAACGTGTTTCATAAGTAAGCGAACCTTCGTTTGCATCCATCTCTTTTATGACGCGATCATAATCTTCGGCTCTTACGACAATTGCCACATCGCGGTGGTTTTTAGCTGCGGCGCGAACCATGGTAGGACCGCCGATATCAATATTTTCAATGGCTTTTTCAAGGGAGCAGTCAGGAGCGGAAACGGTTTTGACAAACGGATATAAATTGACGCAGACAAGATCGATTGCTTTGATGCCGTGCTCCTGCATAACGGCTTCATCGGTGCCGCGACGACCTAAGATTCCGCCGTGGACTAAAGGATGCAGGGTTTTCAGACGGCCGCTCATCATTTCAGGGAATCCGGTATAGTCGGAGACTTCAATGACCTTAACGCCATTTTCTTCAAGTAATTTGGCAGTGCCGCCGGTTGAAAGAATTTCGACATTGCGTTTTGCCAGTTCTTTGGCAAATTCAACGACGCCGGTTTTATCGGAAACGCTGATTAAGGCTCTTTTGATAGGACGATAAAGATCCATCTTAGAAGACTCCATAAATAAAAATAAGACAGATTAAGCAAAGAACAGAGAATTTCTTTGTAAGAAAAAATGCGTTGCTATTTTACATCAAACGAAGATAAATCCGCGGATTTTTCTCACCTTGGCGTGGAGAAAAACGCAGCTTGGGGCAGTTGACTTGAAATTATTACGCTAAAAGTTCATTAAATATTTTGATTATGGGCCCCGGTACCGCATTTTTTTCAGCTTTTTAGAAATTTCTTGTTGATCATTTAATTAAGTTGTGGTGAAATTTATTAGTTTTTTTTAATATACTTGCGCTGCGGTAGTAGCTGTGGAGCAGGAATGAATTTTCGATACTGCGATCTTTCTTGACTTTACAAAATGACATGGCTTGTAAATGTCGCAGTTAAAATCAAAATTAATAGATTATTAGGGAAAAATTATGAATAAGTCTGAACTCATTGAGCAGATTGCAAAGCGTTCCGGTTTGTCTTTAGCAGGCTCTCGCCGCGCTTTAGATGCTGTTTTGGCAAGTGTCAGCGAAGCATTATCCGAAGGTGATCGCGTTCAGTTGGTAGGCTTCGGTACTTTTAAAATCACCGAGCGCAATTCACGCGAAGGACGCAACCCTAAGACCGGTGAAGTCATCCAGATTCCGGCTTCCAAGACCCCTTCCTTTACCGCCGGTGCCGAGCTTAAGAAAGCCGTTAACGGCCGTTAATTTTTACTCTAAAAAAGATATTAACCCTGCCTTTGCTGCAGGGTTTTTTTGTTTTTAGTTGATAGTCAGTACTTCATTTAATCTTACTTTAAGCAAGGTATCTTCATTGCTTATTTGATAGTCGGTCGGTAATGCGTAATTGTTAAAATCGGCAAATTTCTGATATTCAACTAAAAATCCTGCAATTACCGCGCTTTGATATTTTCCTGACGAGTCTTTTAATGCCATGCCTTGCGGAATGCCGAGCATGATGTCTTTTAAGTCGTTTACGGGAAGGGACAGACCATAAATCTCCTTGATTAAAGATTCACCGTCATTACTTGTGTATACTTTTCCGTTAATAATAAGCTTGGCTTCATTTTTGTCGGCGGTTAATTTGCCGATTTGGCTGCCAAGAGATGAAATCAATTCAAGAGTATACGCATCGTTTTTTAAATTATATATATAGTTGGCGCTCATGCGTCCTTGAGGATTTTGAATGCCGATACGGCCTTTTAAATTTAAATTCTTAACCGTTTTTAATTTGTCCTGCATGAGAGTCCAATAGTTGTCAGAGGCAAAGCTGATTTCTTTTTGCTCAATCGGACTTTGACAGGCGGCAAGCAGTAATGCAAAAGCGCTTACGGTCAAAGGCAGCATTAGTTTTTTGATGCTTTTCATGGTTATTTCCTGATTTTTTCGTAAATTTCAATAAGTTTTTCATGAGTTTTAAAACAGTTTAAAGATAAAGCCGTTTGGGGCAGTCCGTAAAAATGCTCGGTGCCTTCAATATGATTTAAAACCTTGGTAACGGTTTCTTTACCGTAAAGCAAGGTAAAACATTTGCGTAAATCTTTAAACAACAGAGGATCGTCAAAGCTTTCAAGCATTTTTTCAAGGCAGCGGTAAAAGTTAAGATCCTGTTCATCAAAGATTGAAGCATTGAAATTAAGAGTCCATTCGGCGTAAAAGCGAGCATTGTCATAGTCTTTTACGGCAAGATAGAGCAGGCATTTTAATTGTCCGAAGCGTAGATTTTTTAATGCGGGAAAGTCATCGGCAATGATGCCTAAAGTTTCAAAAACAGGGGCTTCATCGGAAAAATCAGCGTTTTCTATTTTGCAAATAAGCTCATTAATTTCGTTTTCAGCAAAATCCTCAGAGTTAAGTTTTAAAATTTCATTAATAAGAGAAAAACCTGACGCGCAGTTATTATAAGCAAGATCGTCTATCGGATATACCTCAGACATGCCGGGGATGATTATGCGGCAGACAGGAAGGTTGTCTGCTGCGTAAAAACGCTCGTAAATTTTAAATCCTTCTTTTTTAATAAGTTCTTTTAAAAACTCATATTGCAAATAAGTTGACCCCGCAAAATTTATAGGGGCAAAGGCAAAATCGGCCTTGGATTTAAACATTTCAAGCGGCAGCACTCCGGTAGAATCGATGAAGTGGCTTTCAAGATTGGTCGGATCGGCATAAATCTCAGGTTGTAGTGAAGGTTCGGCAAAATCGTCACAATCCTTAAGATTGCGTCCTTGTAAAAGTTCACTAAGTGTTCTGTCAAGCGCAACTTCAAAAAGAGGATGAGATCCGAAAGCGGCAAAGCAGGTACCGTTTTTTTCATTAAACAAAACTACGCACACAACGGGAAATTTGCCGTTAAGCGAGGCGTCGTAGCACACGGCCTTAAAAGATCCCGTGTTTAACAGTTCAAGCGTATTTAAAAGCTTGGGGAATTTGGCGATGAAGTCTTTGGGTATTTCAGGCAGGGCATAGGCATTTTTTATGATAGTACTTTTAGTATAACGCTCAATGATTTCAGATAAAGCTTGGACGGCAGCTTCTTCTTTAGTGTTGCCGGCGCTCATACCGTTTGAAGCATAAAGATTATCGATGAGGTTTACCGGGAAAAATACGGTTTTTTTAGAAAAAGCTTCTTTAAACGGTAAAGAGCAGATGCCGCGTCCGTTTACTGCTCCTTGCTTGTCAATTAAGACTTCGATATCTGACTTATTATCGGTAAGATAAAATTTTTTTAAAGAAGCATTTAAGATCTCTTTGAAAATATCTTTTTTAGGCAGGTGCGGGTCAGTCCATTTTTCATCTTCATAATGAACATAAGCGTCGTTGCCTATTTTCGGTCCCAAATAGTAGTCGCTAAAGAACATATGCGTATAAAGACGCTCAAAAAGTTCTCCGTAAGCTGAGGCTAAAGCGGCAAGATAGCTTGATCCTTTGCCGTTTGAATACACAAAAGGACATACGGATGATTCGATATTGATTGAGTAAATATCAGGCAGCGGATGTAAAAACGGATGTTCGATAATTTTAAGATCAAGTTTTTGTGCGCGAGATCTGAAAAGGGCGATGCTTTCTTCAAGCGGAGCATCTTTTCCTGCAATATAAGTTGGCATGAGAAACAGTCTTACAATATAAAGATAAAGTCAAAAACCACCTAAAAGGATAGCATAGATTAAGAAAGTCTTAGCTTAAGAGAAAAAACACATTTTTACGTTTTTTTAGAAAAAGCTTCTACTCTGCTACAATGCAGGCGTTATGAATATATTCTTAGGTGTCATATGGATGAAGGCAAGGATCTTCGAGATCTTAATTTTTTGCAAAGATGGGGTTTATGGTTTAAGCGCAACTATAAAGTATGCTTTGTCGTGCTTATCATTTTTTCTGCATATGTAATTTATGCAGAAAAATTCCGCTCCGATGAAGAACTTTTAACTCTTAATGATTTACAAAACGCACTGCCGGTTCCGGTGGACGGGGATACGGTAATAGCAAAGATTGACGATTTACCCGATGAGCTTATTATGCATGTGGTAAAAGACGATGATCTTTATGCTAACGCCACTCAGGAACAATTAAATAAAAGTCTCGATAATATTGCCAAAAATGCACAAAGATTGTGCGCAAACCCCATATTGGGAAATATTCTTTCATCGGGACGCCGAGTTACCGTATTATTACGTAACGAATCTCACACTTATGAACGTAAAATTGCAATTGCAAAGTGTGAATTAAATAACGCAAACAAGACTGAATAGGTGTTCACAATGCAAAAGTTGGGCATGATCGGCTGGCGCGGCATGGTCGGTTCCGTATTGATGGATCGCATGCTGCAGGAACATGACTTTGATAAAGTCGAGCCTTTGTTCTTTTCTACTTCTCAGGCAGGGCAGGATGCTCCTGCCGTTAACGGTAAAAATACCGGTAAACTTGCCGATGCATACGATTTAGACGCTCTTAAATCAACAGATATTATTATTTCCTGTCAAGGCGGCGATTATACGTCAAAAATGTACGGTAAATTGCGTGAGTCGGGCTGGAACGGTTACTGGATTGATGCCGCATCAACTTTACGCATGGATGACAAAGCCGTCATTATTTTGGATCCGGTAAATAAGAATGTAATTGATGATGCACTAAATGCCGGAAAGAAAACTTTCGTCGGCGGCAACTGCACCGTAAGTTTGATGTTAATGGCATTGGCAGGCTTATTTAAAGCTGATTTGATTGAATGGATTTCTTCTTCAACTTATCAGGCGGCATCGGGAGCCGGTGCTAAGAATATGCGTGAACTTTTGCTGCAGATGGGATGCCTGCATGACTGCGTGAAGGCAGAGCTTTCCGATCCGCATTCTTCAATTTTGGAAATTGAAAAGAAAGTTCGTGCCTGCATGAACGCCGATGATTTTCCTACTGAAAACTTTACTGCACCACTTGCCGGCAGCGTGCTTCCCTGGATTGATAAGGAAATGCCTTTAGGCCAGAGCCGTGAAGAGTGGAAGGGCATGGCCGAGACCAATAAGATTTTAGGTTATGCTCCTGCAACCGTACCGGTTGACGGTAATTGTGTACGCATCAGCTCCATGCGCTGCCACAGCCAGTCATTGACCATTAAGCTTAAAAAGGATGTTCCGGTTGAAGATACCGAAAGCTTGATTGCCGCACAGAATGAATGGGTACGCGTTATCCCTAATAGAAAGGATGTAACGTTAAAAGAGCTTACCCCGGCAAAAGTCTCAGGCTCTTTAAATGTTCCTATCGGACGTATTCGCAAGATGATGATGGGCGGCGAGTATCTTTCCGCCTTTACCGTAGGCGATCAGCTGTTGTGGGGAGCTGCTGAGCCCCTGCGCCGCATGCTGCGTCTGTTGGTTGATTAAAATTAGGCGCTTTTACCTAGTTAACCCCGCTTTTGCGGGGTTAATATTATCTAAAATCAGCGCCTTGCATGCAGTTCACGGTTTAAAGCCGAAGCTTTATCTCCTTTCTTTAGAATCACCATAACCGCACCGGTTCCGCCTTTAAAATCAGGGGCACTGTGATAAGCGATAACGTCGTTCATTTGTTTTAACCAATGGGCGACATAGCTTTTCATTTGCGCTTTTTTTACCTGACGGCTGCCTTTGCCGTGAATTATCAGGACACAGCGGAATTCTTCCTGTTTGGCGTGACGGATAAAAGCTCTTACGATTTCATAAGCTTCATCGATGGTTTTGCCGTGCAGATCGATAAAATCAGCTTCGCGGTATTCACCGTTTTTAAGTTTACGCAGAAGATACGGCTGAGCTCCGGGTGTTTTCCAGGATAAAACCTCGTTAGGATCGACAATCGGGACAAAAGCGGAAGAGACATGATCATCATATTCCTGTTTGTTGTCCCGCTCGGCTGCTTCACGCTTTATATGCGACAGTTCTTTATCCATTAAAGCCGTTGTTTTTACTATAGTATCCTGTTTTAATTTGTCGACTTTGCCTACGGCCTTGGCAAAGTCGATTTCCTGCGCGTTTTCTTCCGGAAGATCGATTAGATCGGCAAAAGTTTCTTTGTCTGCGGACATTTTCGGCCTCTTAAATCTTATCGATTAGGGCACAGACGATTTTGACGCTGTTGTTAACGGCAATATCCATAAAATCTACTGATGCTTTAGGTGAATCGTCATCAGCCATATCCGATACCGAACGGATCACAAGAAAAGGAACTTTAAGATCAGTACAGACATGAGCAATAGCCGCACCTTCCATTTCAGTGACGAGAGCCTCAGGGAAGGTCTCAATCATCTTACGAGTCTTGGCTTTGTCTGAAATAAACTGATCGCCTGATAAAACAACGCCTTCATATACGTTAAAGCCTTTGATTGCGGATGTGATCTCTCGAGATTTTTGCAGCAATTTTTCATCGGCTTTAAAGTATTGCTCGAACATCGGTACCTGACCTTTTTTATAGCCGAAAACGGTAATGTCGTAGTCATGGTAGGCAGCCGCAGTGGAAAACACGATATCGGCAATCTTTAATTTGGTGGAAACGGCACCGGCGATGCCGGTATTGATTACTGCGTCAACTTTAAACTTTTCAATAAGCAATGTAGCCGTAACTGCGGCACAGACCTTGCCTATTCCCGAGCGGGATAAAACGATTTCTTTATTGTTGAGCTTGCCGATAAAAAATTCATGTACTCCGATTGTTTCAGTTTTTTTATCAGTCATAAGTGAAGAGAGTTTGGCAACTTCTTCATCCATAGCTCCGATAATTCCTAACTTCATGATTCTCTCCAAAATATTATCTTTTCTGTAAATTGTAACAGCGCAGAAGCATTTTTAGTAAAAACAGGGTGCGGATTTAAATGAAAAAATTAAGAAACGGAAACAGAATCAACACTTTTTTGTAAGAAAAAAGTGTGCGTTAAGTTTCACCTTTAAGATCTAGTTTGTCGGTTTTTTGAGAGTTATCTCAAAAGAAAGCATTTGCCGTGGTAATGAACTTTATATAAGTTCAAAATTAAAAGCAGAAAATTTTAATTAAATCCTAAGCAACTTTAAAAGAGGTGTTAAGTGGATAACGTACGTGACGTGGCTAAACAAACTTTAGCCCTTGTATTGGCCGGCGGCCGCGGCAGCCGTTTACGCATGCTCACAGACTCAAGAGCAAAACCGGCAGTTTTCTTCGGCGGTAAGTTCCGCATCATTGACTTTGCTTTGTCAAATTGCGTTAACTCAGGTATTACCAGAATCGGTGTCGTAACTCAGTATAAATCCCACAGCTTACTGCGTCATATTCAGTCCGGCTGGAGCTTTTTGCGCAATCAGTTCAATGAATTCATCGATTTGCTCCCGGCTCAGCAGCGTGTTGACGAAGAGCATTGGTATCAGGGTACTGCGGATGCCGTATATCAGAATATTGATATTATCCGCAATCACTTCCCTAAATATATCGTTATTTTAGCCGGCGATCATATTTACAAGATGGACTACGCCGCGATGGTAATGGATCATATTCATCACGGAGCTCCACTTACCGTAGCCTGCATTCCTGCTCCTAGAGATCAAGCTACCGCATTCGGCGTAATGAAAGTTGATGAAACCGGACTTATTACCGACTTTATCGAAAAGCCGAAGGATCCTCCTCCTATGCCGGGCGATCCGACCAGAAGCTTGTGCTCAATGGGCATTTATGTTTTTGATGCCGAGTATCTGTATAAAGTATTGCAGGAAGATGCTGAAAATCCTGATTCTCATCGTGACTTCGGTATGGATATTATCCCTGCATTAGTACGTGAGAAGAAAGCATACGCACACGACTTTACCAAGTCATGCATCCGCAACCGCGGCAATAAGGATATCTGCTATTGGCGTGACGTCGGAACTTTGGATGCTTACTGGGAAGCCAACATGGATATTGCTTCCGTTCAGCCTCAATTGGACGTATATGATACCAGCTGGCCTATTTGGACTTATCAGGTACAGATGCCGCCTGCAAAATACGTTCAGGATATCAACGGTACTTCTTCAATCGTAAGAAATTCAGTATGTTCGGCAGGATGCATTATTTCAGGATCGTCAATTTGTCATTCAGTGCTGTTCTCGGCAGCCCGTGTGCACTCCAACTGCTTCTTGACTGATGCCGTAGTTCTGCCTTTCTGCGTCGTTCATCGCGGATGCCGTTTGACTAAGGTAATATTGGATCGCGGCGTGGAGCTGCCTCGTAATCTTATTATCGGTGAGAATCCTGAGCTTGATGCCCGTCGTTTCTATCGTACCGAAGGCGGAGTAACTTTGGTTACGAGAAATATGATTAAGAAATTGCGCGAGACCGAGCCTGAGTTGTTCAAGGATTTTGACAACTATCGTTCCAATCGTTCAATTGAATATGTTTAGGCCTCACGTACCCTAAACTTTTATAGCCGCAGGCTTTGTCCTGCGGTTTATTTTTGCTTTTGATGTCATCACGGCCTAAATGCCGAAAAATCTACGGCAAAACAACAATATTGCCGTTGTTGTCAGCTTCTGCTGATATTTAACTTTGCTCCCCGGATTAGCTACCGTTTCTTTAGTAGGCTTTCTCATATTTGTTATTTTTTTAGGGATCAAAAGTCTTTGCCGTAAAGGTTTTAATTTAATTTTTCATATAGAAAATCGAGAAAAATACATATAACGGCTTTGCCTTGTCATTAAAATACGGTTTTGGGATTTTTTCTATATTTGCTAAAATAGTAAAGTTTAACAATTTCTTTTTTACGAGGACCCAAATGAGCGAGAGCGCTGAATCTACCATGCGCAAATTAAGCAGCGACGATCCGATTTTTGATGATATTCGTCCATGCCGAGATGATGAAATAAAAACTGAGCTTGCAAAAATTTGTTCTGATAAATCCGTTCTTGACGGAATTTTGCGTTTCCGCTATCCGATATTATCCAAATGGTGCGGTTTAGTTTTGCGTCCTTTGGTGCGTCGCTACATTAAAAATTATTGCGACAAGATTAACAGTATTGCCGATTTTCAAGATAAAGTCGCAGCTTATATGCGCCATATGATTGACGCAACTACCGACGGCGTTACTTTTAAGGGGTTTGATAAGCTTGATCCTAAGCGCGGTTATTTGTTTATATCAAATCATCGCGATATTTCCTTAGATCCTGCTTTTATCGATTTGGCTCTGCATGATGCAGGCTTTGATACCGTACGCATTGCCATCGGGGATAATCTTTTAAAAACCGAGGCGGCATCATCATTGATGCGTCTTAATAAGAGCTTTATCGTTAAACGCTCTATTTCTGCTCCCCGTGAAAAATTGAAAGCTATGACGCATCTGTCATCATATATCGGTTCATCTTTAAGCGAGGGACATTCGATTTGGATAGCCGAGCGCGAGGGACGTGCAAAAGACGGTGACGATCGCGTCGAGGAAGCCGTACTTAAGATGATTTCTTTGTACGGGCGCAGTTTAAAGCAGGACTTTAGCACTTACATGAGTTCGCTAAACATCGTGCCTGTGTCAATCACTTATGAGTACGATCCTGCCGATTTGTCAAAAGCCCGCGAACTTAAAGAGCGCGATGAAAATAACGGTCAGTATCAAAAAGGCGAGCTTGAAGATATTGAAAGCATTATCGGTGGCATCAAAGGCTATAAGGGCAGAGTCAGTGTGGTCGCAGGTGATCCTATAACCTCAGGTTTTTCTTCGCCGCAGGAGCTTGCTCAACTTATCGACAGCTTTATTTGGCAAAATTACGAACTTTATCCGAGCATTATGATTGCCTCTGGCAAAGATAGTACTGTAAAAACCGAGGATAAGGATAAATTTATGGCAAGAATCAATGCTTATCCTGAGGAGCTGCGGAGCAGAGTGCTTGCAATGTACGCAAAGCCTTATGAAAATCGCAATTCTTTAAACAATTAATATATTTGAGTTGAAACGGATAAGAATAAATATGTTTCATCCTATTTATAACGCCGACGGCAGTTTATCTCCATTTCGCCTTACTTGCCTTGGGGTTTTTGTCGTTTGTCTCCTTGCTTATGCCGTAACCGTATTAATGGCTTCAAGCGATAACTCCAAGGGCAAGGGTCAAGAAGAAAGCGTGAGTGCTGAAATCGATGCTGCTGCGCTGAAATTAAGAAGTGAAGCGTTAAGTGATTTAGCAGACGGTTATGCCTTTTTAAAGGCCTGCAATTCAATTAATAACGGTTTTAGCGGCTGTACTTGGACCGTTTCTGACGAAGTCGGCAAATCCTATAGTCATGAAGTTAAGTTTGCAAAGGAATCATTTGTCTTGTCTTTGGCGTTAAAAGATAAAAACAGCAGTGATATTTGTGCTAGATTAGTGCTTGACAGTCAAGGCAAATTTAAAGCTGAGGATATGGGCGGCCGTGATATTACGGCAAAATGTTTTCCCGAGAATTTTTTAGCTTTATCGAAAGTGCCGTAAAAACTTTGTTCTTTGAAATAAGGTTTAGCTCGCGCAATCCCAGAAGTTTTAACTTCTGGGTTAGCGAGCCTGGCGCTATAATAATTACATGAGCACCTGGAATTCACGCAATCGCCATAAGTACTTGCTTCAGTATCATATTATATTTGTATGCAAGTATAGGAAGCAGTTGTTCTTACTTCCCGGTCTCTCAGATAAAATAAAAGAATTGTCACGGATCATTTGTGTGCGTCATGATGTTACAATTAAGTATATGGAGACAGATAAAGATCATATTCACTATATGATGGAATTTCCTCCAACGCTAAGTGTAAGTAGTTTAGTGAGAACCCTTAAGGCCTACACTACATATCATGTGTGGCGTTCAGAGTTTGCGGATAGATTAAATCAGCACTTTTGGAGAGAGCGTACGTTTTGGACTGACGGCTATTTTGTTTGTTCAATTGGCAGTGTTTCAGAAAAAACCTTAAAAGAGTATATTGAGAACCAGGGCTAACCATGAAAGAAGGCTGCTTTATCAGAGCATATAAGTATTGGATTGTGCCGGAGACGGCGCAGTCTGAGCCTTTTCTTAAAGGGGTAGCAAATGCCTTTGGTCAAACTCGCTTTGTCTACAATAAGCTTAAGGATTATGTGGATAAGAAACTTGATAATCGTGAGAAACTGCCGTCAAAGACAGACTTAAATAATTACGTTAATCGAAAGCTAAAGAAACAGCACCCATTTCTTCGGGGCAGCGTTGATAAGTTTTGTTTTACTCACGCTGCCTATCAGTTGCATGATGCTTACAGCGCCTTTCTGGAAGGGAAAAGAGGTCAGCCTCATTTTAGAAAGAAATTTGATTCTGTACAAAGCTTTACCACTAATTTCACTAACAATAATATCAAGGTGGATGAGGAGAATGGAATTGTGGAGCTGCCTTACTTCAATAAGAGGAAAGGCTGTCCAGTTAAGGCTGTCATTCATCGCTCAATACAGGGTCGCATCATTGGAGCACAGGTGGTACGCCATGCAACTGGCGATTATTATGTAGTAATAATCTGCGAAGTTAAAATTGATGAGCTTCCAGAAAACGAAAAGGCAGTAGGCCTGGATTTAGGCATTAAGGATTCGGTTGTCTGCTCCGATGGTACTGTCATCAATTCAATCAGGGCTCTTTATCAGAGTGAAAAATCAGTTAAAAGAACTCAGAAGAGCTTAAGTCGCAAATATGAAGCGGCAAAAAAGCGCACTCCTGAGGGATGCAGAGTTCAACTTTCCAAAAACTATTTAAAGGATAAGGCAAAGCTTGCCAGAAAACATAAAAGAGTAAGAAATCAACGCTATGACCTGGCACAAAAGACTTCTAATAAGATTGTAAATGAAAACCAAATTATCATCATAGAAGATCTACATGTAAAGGGTATGCTTAAAAACCATCACCTTGCAAAAGCCATTGCTGATGCAGGTTTTTATCAGCTAAGACGCTGTATTGAGTATAAAGCATATGCTTTGGGGCGCATACTCGTCAGGGTTGACAGATGGCTGCCAAGTTCTCAGCTTTGCAGTCATTGCTGGTATCAGAATAAAGAAGTTAAAAACCTAAGCATTCGGGTTTGGGACTGCCCAAACTGTCATACAGTCCATCATCGCGATGTTAATGCTGCCAAAGTCATAAAGGCTGCAGGACTGGAGATGCTTAGTAAAGGTTACTATCATAGTACTAGCTGTAGGAACGCAGCAAAGTTAAGCGTATGGAGAGGAAGATATAGTCAGACTAATCTGACTAGTCCTCAATGAAGTACGAAGCCTACAAGCGTCTCGCTTGTGGGTAGTTCACACGGATAGATAAGGCAGATGCTATACTACAGCCGGATAACGGTTTATAAGTGCAGACAAAAATTGAGGCTGCAGTTATTTGTTATTTTTAACTAAACAAGGGCATGACTTGCCCAGCTTGCCTGTCGAGCGAACCTTAATAGAGGTCGGCAGCAGGAACCTTCCGAAGCTGATAACAACAGCAGAGTTGTTGTTTAGCTGTAGGAGTGCCCGGACTTTAGCCGGGGAGGATGTCGACTAAAGAGAATTCCCAAAAATAACACTTAATTAAAGAGATTGCTTATGAAAATTTCACGCGGCACCGTTGCTACGGTTGCATTTACGGTTACTGATGAAAAAGGTCAGGTTGTAGGCAGAACCGATCCGAAAAATCCGGTCGTTGCTTTAATCGGTCACGGTTTTTTGATTAAGGGGCTTGAAAAGGCAATTGACGGACATGAAAAAGGTGATTCTTTTACCGTGACTTTGCATCCTGCCGATTCATACGGTGAGTATGATGAAAGTTTGGTTCAGGAGATTGACCGTTCGCTGTTCGGTGATTTCGATATTGAGGAAGGATCTGTATTTGAAGCTGATTCTTCAAACGGACCTATGGCTGTTGTTATTAAGAAGATCAACGATAAGACCGTAGTCGTTGACGGCAATCATCCGCTTGCCGGTAAAGTCCTTAATTTCCTCGTTACTATCGAAGACGTGCGAGAGGCAACTCCTGAGGAGAAAGAGCACGGACATGCTCATGTAAACGGTCATTGTCCGTCAGAAGAAGGAGAGCATCATTGCTGCTGCGGACATCATCACGATCATGAAGAAGGCGGTGAGCATCACTGCTGCGGACGTCATCACGATCATGAAGAAGACGGTGAGCATCACTGTTGCGGACGTCATCACGATCATGAAGAAGACGGTGAGCATCACTGCTGCGGACGTCATCACAATCATGAAGAAGGCGGCGAGCATCATTGTTGCTGCGGGCATCACCACGATCATGAAGAGGGCGGTGAACATCACTGCTGCAAGCATCAATAATTGGATTTACTAATTGACAATAAAGCCTTGCCGGTGTTGCCTGCAGGGCTTTAAGCTTTTTTAATCTTCTTTTTTAGCTTAAAAATCATGAAATTTATTTTAAGACTTTTTCCTGAAATTTCGATTAAAAGCCGCCCCGTGCGTAATCGCCTTATTAAGCTTTTGTCGCAGAATATTTTAAATGTCGCTAAGCATCGTGCAATGGAATGTCATGTTTATTCCCAGTGGGATAAGCTTATCGTGCGCTTCGGGGAAAAAGAAGATACGTCTATGAGAGAGGCCGCGGTTCGTGAATTGTCAAGGATCCCGGGCATTCATTCATTTTTAGAAGTCGATGAGTTTGATTTTAAAAATTTTGATGACATTTTTGAGCACGCCAAAGTTATCTACGGTGCAAAGCTTTTAGGCAAAACTTTCGCCGTGAGAGTAAAAAGACGCGGCAATCATGAGTTTACCTCGCAGCAGGCCGAAAGAATTATAGGCGGCATGTTCAAACAGCACTTTCCTAATAACGGCGTTGATTTAACTCATCCAGAAATAACGATTAATATTGAAATCGATTCTGAGAAAGCTTTTGTCATTACCGGAAAGCATGCAGGTATCGGCGGATATCCGGTCGGATCGCAGGGCGATGTCCTTTCCTTGATTTCAGGCGGATTTGACAGCGGAGTCTCAACTTATCGTGCGATTCGCCGCGGCTGCCGCGTCAACTATTTGTTCTTCAATATGGGCGGAACGGCTCATGAAATCGGTGTTAAGCAGGAAAGTTATTTTATTTGGGATCGCTTTGCATCCTCGCACCGCGTCAAGTTCATCACCATTCCTTTTGAGGATATAGTGGGGCAGATTTTGGAGCGTACGCATCACGGTGTGCGCGGTGTAATTTTAAAGCGCATGATGATGCGTGTCGGATCTGCCGTAGCAGAGAAAATAGGAGCTGCGGCATTGGTAACCGGAGAGAGCGTCGGACAGGTATCAAGCCAGACCTTAATCAATCTTTCGCATATTGACAGGGCTGCAAGTTCATTGATTCTGCGTCCTTTAGTCATGGAAGATAAGCAGGATATTATTGATGAAGCAACTTTAATCGGTACTGCAGGTTTTGCCGAGAATATGCCCGAATACTGCGGCGTGATTTCCGATCATCCCAATGTGTGCCCGAATCTTTCTTTTGTTGAGGAAGAAGAAGCTAAAATGGACGCAGATTTGGTGGAAAAAGCGGTGGCGGCATCACGCTTTATCGATATCAAAGAAATCCCTGAAGATACTAAGCGTTTAAAGACGGATGTCGAGATTGAGGCTCAACTAAAGCGCGGTGAAGTGGTGCTTGACGTCAGATCTCCTGATGACGCGGCAAAGAGCCCGTTAAAGCTTGAGGATAACGAGATCGTGTTAATGCCTTTTTATAAAACGGCAAAAGATTTTTCGTCTCTTGATCAATTAAAAACCTATGTTCTTTACTGCGATCAGGGCGTAATGAGCCTGATGCAGGCAAGGCAGCTTAAAGAAATGGGCTTTCATAACGTAAAGGTATGGAGACCTGAGACCTAGAAAATTAAGCGGCACTTTGATGCCGCTTAATAATGTAGAGAAAAATACTATTTTGTCAAAAGCATTCCGGATCTTACTTCATCGGCAGCAGCTTTGCCTTTGAGCTCTTCAAGAATTGCAAGTGCAAACTCCATGCAAAAAGCAGGGCCCTGTCCGGTGATGAGTTTGTTTTCTTTATCAACTACTACACCTTTATCCACATAATTTTCAATATTATCAGCACATCCGGGGTATCCGGTTGCTCGGGCGTTTCCGACAAGGCCGTGAGTGGCAAGCACGAAGCCGGGGGCTGCACAGATAGCGGCTATATATCCGTCTTTGGCTTTTTGTTCTTGTAATTTTGCGATTAATGTGGTGCTGTCGCGGCAGTTTTCTGCTCCGACAAGTCCGCCGGGTATTGCGATAACGGCATAATCATCTGCGCAATCGTTTAAATTTTTATCGCAAACAACCGTAGTTCCGTGCGCTAAAGTGACTTTTAATCCGCCGTCATCATTTAGTGCCGCTTTGGTAACTTTAATTCCTCCGCGGTTTAGAATGTCGGTAATGGCGGTGACTTCCATATCTTCAGAACCGTTGGCATAAACAATGAGTGCGCAAGTCATATTTTCTCCTTTTAATTACCGCAAAGCTCTTGAGCCGGCTTTATTTTCGAGGCTTTTACCGCCGGATATAAAGAAGCGATAAAGCTCATGCATAAAGCACAGCACGCTACCATTATTACATCACTTATAAGTAATTGTGAAGGAATGAAGTCGATAAAATATATCTTCGGATTTAGCAGTTTTATATTAAAAATACTTTCGATAAAACTTAAAACCGGTGTGAGGGTTAAAGATAAAATGCAGCCGACAATAACGCCGATAAAGGTACCGCAGGCTCCTGAAATAACGCCCATCACGGTAAAAGTGCGGATAATAAGACCGCGCGTAGCCCCTGCAGTTAAAAGAACCGCAATTTCCCGGCTTTTTTCGCTTACCGCCATGATTAAATTTGACACGATATTAAATGAAGCAACCGCCATGACAAGCAGCATAACAAGATTCATTATCGATCTGATCATTTGAATATCGTGATAGAGTTTTCCCTGGGTAGTCATCCAGGTTTGCAGCTGCGCGCTTTGCGGGAAGTTTACTGCAGCTTTGAGAACCTCATCGCGAACGTTAAGCATATCTTTGACTTTGATATGAAAAGAATTGGGGCCTTTTATATCAAGAATGCTTTTGGCACTGTCTATAGAAATTAAGGCAAAAGAGGCATCGAGTTCACCGCCTATTTTTAAAGTTCCGACAACTTTTAAGACAGCATCGGCAGGGCGGCTTAACGGATTGCCGTTATTATCTTTAAGGGCATTTGACAAAATCACTTTGACGCTGTCGCCTGCTAAGAGGTTAAGCCGTCGCGCGCATTCTTCTCCCAAGATAACGCTGTATTCATTTTCACTGTCGGTGTTAAGAGCATCAAGCTTTACGCTTAAAAAGCGTTCAATATCGATAACTTTCGCTTCTTTTTTCGGGTCAACGCCCAAAAGAGCGATAGGGGCGAAGTTGCCGCCGTTATTTAAAACGGCTTCGGTGCGGACAACGGGAGCGACGGCAAGTATATCGGAAGAGGATAAAAGAGAATCAATGCATTCCTTTTCATTAACAAAATAGGGACTGTTTGAAGTTATTTCGGCTGCGGGAATAACTGAGAGAACGCGGTTTTTCAGTTCGTACTCAAAACCGTTCATGGCGGAAAGTCCGACGATTAAAGCAAAGACGCCTACGGCAATGCCGGTGATGGAGGCAAAAGACATGAAACGGGCCAAAGCGCCGTAGCGCTTTGAACGATAAAAACGCAGTCCTAGAGTAAAAGCTAGCATTTAATCTTCAATAACTCCGTCTTTAATAACCACTTTTCTATCGCAAAGCTTAGCTAAAGATTCATCGTGCGTAACCATGATGACGGTAGTTTTTTTCTCTTTAACCAAAGATGAAAAGAGTTCAAAAACAGAAGCGGCATTGGATGCATCCAAGTTCCCAGTCGGCTCGTCGGCAAGGACTAAATCAGGATTATGGCACAGAGCTCTTGCGATAGCGACGCGTTGTCTTTGTCCGCCTGAAAGTTCTCCGGGGTGAAAATCAACTCTGTCTTTAAGACCAACTTTCTCTAAGATGTTAAGAGCTTTTTTTCGTGCTTCTTTTTCCGGGCATCCGCCGATAAGGCTTGGCAGCATTACGTTTTCAAGGGCGGTAAAGTCACCTAAAAGATAATGAAACTGATAAATAAAACCTAAATTTTTATTACGAAAAGCAGCTTTAGCGTCATTTGTGAGATTTGTAAGATCTTTGCCTTTAAAGATAATTTCTCCTGAAGTCGGTTTATCAAGAGTCCCTAAAATATGCAAAAGCGTACTTTTGCCCGATCCTGATTTACCGGTAATTGCGGTAATTTTGCCTTCTTCTATTTCAAGATTGATGCCTTTTAAAACCGCAGTGGATACTTTGTCTTCAATATAAGTACGGGTTAAATTTTTAACTTTAAGGATAATATCGCTCATATTCAGTATCCTTGCTGTAAATGTAGTACCGGATCGGTTTTTGCTGCTTTATAGGCAGGGTAAATGGTACACAGAAGCGATAAAAAGAGAGCTCCTGCAATAATTAATGAGATGTTTAACGGAGATATTACCGTAGGCAGTTCAGTTGCTTGCGTGGTAACGGAAATCTTTAAAAGTTCAGTTATTTTGGTGATGTTTTGCGTAAGCGGGATACCTAAAAGAAGACCGATTAAAGTGCCGGCAATACCGCAGCCTGAGCCGGTCATTATAAAAATAAGCAAAATAGTTTTTTCTTTCATGCCTAAAGTTTTGAGTACGGCAATTTCGCTAAGGCGCGAGCTTACCATCATTGCAAGAGCGGATAAGATATTAAACGCTGCGACGATGATAACCAGAAAGAGCATGAGCGACATGGTAAGTTTTTCCATGGCTACGGCTTTAAAGAAATCACCTTTGCTGTCCTGCCATGTAGTGTATTTTAAATTTTGCGGCAGCTTTTCTACGGTTTCGTTTATTAAAAACGGATCGCTTAAATATAAACGGTAGGAAGAACTTTTATTATTTATTCTTAAAAGCTTTTTGATATCAGAATAATTACCTTTAACCGTAGGAATCGAATTATCTCCGGTAAGCGACGGAGTTGCGCCTTTTATATAAAAGATGCGCTGGGATGGGGTGAGACCTAAGGGAGTATAGCGGGCATTTTGCGTACTGATTAATCTTACTTTGTCATGAAGGTTAAGATTAAGTTTTATTAAAAGCCCCATATCGGCATATAGTTCAAAAGAGCCTTCCGTAAGTTTGTCGTGCGGCACGTCAGCTTTTTTTATATCAGAGTCAAGATCTAAAGTATCTTCGCCTTCAACGTTTACAAGAACAATACCGTTATCACTTTGCAGTAAGGCCTGCCCTGATACGAAAGGAGCTATCGCAATAACATGAGGAAGGGCTTTAAGAGCAGCAGCATCAAGAGCGGCATCTGAGGAAACGATAAGATGCGGCGTAGAACCCAAAAGATTATCTTTTAATCTGTCTTGAAGTCCCTGCATTACCGAAGTGACAACAATTAAAGCGCTTACGCCCAAAGCGATGCCGATAGTGGAAATAAGTGCGACGAAGCTTGCAAATTTATGGGTTTTTCTGGCAAGCAGGTAACGTACGGCTATGGATAAAGTAAGCGGTTTAAACATCGGTTTTATACCTTAATATTTATTTTTTTATAAATTTTTAAATAAAAAATACTTTAATTTTTATCCTTTTTTAAGCTTTAGCGTTGTTTTTAAAATATCAGAAGCGTAAAACGGCACCCAGTTTTAAAAACAGATGACGATCTTGCCGTTACGTGCGATAATTATATGATCGTTTCAGTTTATTTTTGGGAAAAATTCCCGTTACTGTGTATGGATTAAACCGATGGACAAATTAGTCGAAGCCAAAGAAAATGGCGTAAATGCCGCCAAAGGCGCTAAAACTCTCCAAGAATTAGATACGGTCCGCGTTAATTATTTAGGCAAAAAAGGTATTTTTGCTCAATTTATGAAAGAGCTGGCCGCTTTGTCAGCAGAAGAGCGTCCGCAGCGCGGCGCTTTGGTTAATGAAAACAAGCAGGCCGTCATTGCCGCAATTGAAGAACGTCGCATTGCTATTGAAAAAGCCGTGATGGATGAAAAGCTTGCCAAAGAAAGAGTCGATATCTCATTACCTGGACGTCACAGTGAGCGCGGCAATATTCATCCGGTGACCCGTACTATCGAGCGTATTGAAGAATTATTCGGATCCATGGGATTTACTACCGTAGGCGGTCCTGAGATTGAAGATGATTATCATAATTTTGACGCTTTGAATCTGCCTCCGCATCATCCGGCCCGTGCTTCTCACGATACTTTTATGCTGGAGAACGGACTTTTGCTGCGTTCCCAGACTTCTTCCGTACAGATCCGCACAATGGAAAATAAAAAGCCGCCTATCCGCATCATCGCCCCGGGCCGAGTTTATCGCAATGACTACGATATGACCCATACTCCGATGTTCCATCAGGTGGAAGGCCTTTTAGTTGAGGAGCATTCTTCTTTTGCCGAATTAAAGGGCGTTTTATACGAATTTTTACGCAACTTCTTTGAAGAGGAGCTTGAAGTGCGTTTCCGTCCGTCCTACTTCCCGTTTACCGAACCGTCGGCAGAGGTTGACGTTAAACGCAAGGGCGGCAAATGGCTTGAAGTTTTAGGCTGCGGCATGGTTCATCCCAATGTGTTGAAGAATGTCGGCGTTGATCCTGAAAAATATGTAGGCTTTGCCTTCGGTATGGGCGTTGAGCGCCTTACCATGCTGCGTTACGGAGTAAATGATTTACGCGCTTTCTTTGAAAACGACATGCGTTTCTTAAAGCAGTTTGCCTAATCGGAATTTAAGACGGAATTAAAGAAAATGAGATTTAATAAAAAGTGGATTGATACTTGGGTTCCCAATACCTTAAGTGCAGACGAACTTTCCGACATGATCACCATGGCAGGTCTTGAGGTTGATACCGTTTTTCCTGTCTGCGGAGAGTTTGACAAAGTTGTCGTCGGTAAAGTCGTTGAGTGTTTTAACCATCCTGATTCCGATCATCTGCACGTAACTAAAGTCGATGTCGGAACAGGAGAACTGCTGCAGATTGTTTGTGGTGCACCCAACTGCAGGGAAGGGCTTAAAGTAGCCGTTTCCCTGGTCGGAGCCAAGCTGCCCGGTATTACTATTAAAGCGGCCAAGCTGCGCGGTGTAGATTCCTGCGGCATGCTTTGTTCCTATGCGGAGCTTGGTATGGCAGAAGAGTCGGACGGAATTATCGAGCTTCCCGATGATGCTCCTATCGGCATGGATGTACACGAATACATGCAGCTTGATGACAGCGCTATTGAAGTAGATCTGACCACCAACCGTCCCGACTGTCTCGGAATTCGCGGACTTGCCCGTGAAGTAGGTGTTCTGCTTAATACTGATGTTAATGAGCCTGAGTTTAAGACTGTTCCTCCTTCCTGTGAGGATATTTTCCCGGTTGAGGTTAAGGCACCTGAAGCCTGCCCGCGTTATTTATGCAGAATTATTCACGGTGTCAATCAAAAGGCAAAAAGCCCATTGTGGATGACCGAAAGACTGCGCCGCTGCGGTATCCGCTCCGTATCTCCCATCGTTGACGTCACCAATTACGTAATGCTGGAGCTGTGTCAGCCGCTGCATTCATTTGATTTAAATAATTTAAATGAAAAAATTATCGTCAGAATGGCGCAAGAGGGCGAGAAGCTTACATTGCTTTCAGGCGATGAAGTTGCATTAAAGCCCGATACTTTGGTAATTGCCGATGCTAAAGGTCCGGTTGCTCTTGCCGGTATTTTCGGCGGCTTGAATTCGGGCATCAATGACGCTACCACCGATGTTTTACTTGAAGCTGCTTTCTTCTCACCCGTTGCCATCAAGGGACGCGCCCGCGAATACGGACTTAATACCGACGCTTCGCATCGCTATGAACGCGGTGTTGATCCTTTTGTCCAGCGCCTTGCTATGGAACGTGCTACCGATTTGCTCTTACAAATTGCAGGCGGCGTGGCTGGTCCGATAAACGGTGTTGAGCATGAAAATTTACTGCCTGAATACGCTCCCATTCCTTTGCGCCGCGATCGCCTTGCTAAAGTTTTAGGCAAGCGCATTGACGATGATGAAGTATTCAATATTCTGTCACGCCTTGATTTAAATCCGACTAAAACCGCAGACGGCTTTACCGCCACCTCTCCGAGCTTCCGTTTTGACATCGCCATTGAAGAGGATTTAATCGAGGAAGTAGCGAGAATTCACGGTTACAACAATATTGAAAACCGTTTGCCGGTTTCCGACTTGTATATGACCCATGAGGCCGAGCATGTAGTCAAGGATAGAAGAATAAGAGACGTAATGACTGATAACGGTTATCTTGAAGCCATTACTTATTCGTTTACCGATCCTAAAGTATTAAGTGTCTTTGATGATGCTCATCCTTTAATGCTGACCTCTCCGATTTCATCTGAAATGTCAGCGATGCGTACCACATTGCTTGCAAGCCTTGCCGTGGTAGCAAAATATAACGTTAACCGTCAGCAAAAACGTGTGCGTTTGTTTGAAAACGGCTTGCGTTACATTATTGACAAGGATGCGGAAAACGGAGTTCGTCAGGAAGCTATGCTTGCCGGCATCTGCGTGGGTGATAATGATGATGAGCTGTGGAATATAAAGAGCCGCCAGGTCGATTTCTTCGACATTAAAGGCACTGTCGAGGCTGTTTTGTCATTAACTGCCGATCCTAAAGCTTTCAAGTGGGTTCGTACTCAAAGTAAGTTCCTGCATCCTGGACAGGGGGCTGATCTTTATTTAAACGGCCGTAAAGTAGGCGTAGTCGGCATGCTGCATCCGCTTGCGCAAAAAGCTTTAGGCTTTAAGCAGAGCGTGGGCGTCTTTGAAATTGAAAAATCTGCGATTATTACGCGAAAGATCCCGCTTTATGCACCTGTTTCCAAGTTCCCGTCGGTACGTCGTGACTTTGCCTTCGTTTTAAATAAGGGTGTTGAGGCAGGATCCGTCGTTGATATGATTAAGGGATTAAGCCCGATCATTAAAGAAGTCCGCGTCTTTGACGTCTTTGAGGACGCATCATTAGGCGATAAGCGCAGTCTTGCTTTAGGTGTTATTTTCCAAGATCCTGACCGTACTCTTGAGGACAGTGCGGTTGAAGATTTGGCAAATAAGATTGTGTCAGGCGTCAAACAGAACTTTGACGGCGATTTGCGCGCTTAAAATCGGAGCAAATATGGCAGGTAAAAAAGAGCCTAGTTTGGAAGAGCGCCTTGGTGAGCTTGAACGGCTTGTGGCGGAGCTTGAAAACGGTCAGATGTCAATTGACGAGGCCATTGCCGCTTACGGCAAAGGCATGGAGCTCGTGCTTTCCTGCCGTAAAAGCCTTGATGAAATGACGCAGAAAGTCACTTTTGCAAGGCAGAAAGTACAAAAGCAGCTTGAAGAAGCGGATCAAAGCAAAGCGGACGCATCTTTGCCCGATGACGTCCCTTTTTAGGAGGAAGCGTGGAGTTAAATGAATTTGCCCTATGGGTTAAAAATAGGGTTAACTCTTTTATGCAGGCGCGTCTTGATGCTTTTGACGCTGATGCTCCGGCATTGAAGGAAGCGATGAGCTACGGGCTTATATTAGGCGGAAAGAGATCGCGCCCGCTTTTGGTTTACGCAACCGGAAAAGCGTTAGGTGCAAGTGATGCATCGCTTGATTATGCTGCTGCCGCAGTCGAATGCATTCACGCTTATTCCCTGATCCATGACGATATGCCTGAAATGGACAATGATGAGCTGCGCCGCGGTCATCCTACGGTGCATAAAAAATTCGGGCAGGCTACCGCTTTGCTTGCAGGCGACGCTTTGCAAACTTTAGGCTTTGAATTTGCCAGTGATAAAAATTCAGGCTTAAGCGGAGAGCTTAGGGGAGAGTTGTGTGCAGTTCTTGCCAAAGGGGCGGGCTTTTCCGGCATGTGCGGCGGACAGGCTATGGATCTTGATGCCGAGGGCAAGCATATTCCGCTTGAGAGGTTAAGAGTGCTCCACTCTAAAAAAACCGGGGCTCTTATTCGTGTTGCGGTCGCAATGGGGGCCGTATGTGCCGACGCTGATGAGAAAACTAAAGCTGTTTTGGATGAATATGCTGCTTTGACGGGACTTGCCTTTCAGGTTTGGGACGACGTTCTTGACGTTATCGGTGATACTGCGGTTATCGGTAAGCCCGCAGGCAGCGATGAAGGTCTTGATAAAAGTACTTATCCTGCGCTCATGGGACTTGAAGAGGCAAAGCTTTATGCCAGGCAGACTGCACAGAAGGCTCAGGACAAATTAAGTTTATTGAGCCTTGATACCTCAATTTTAAAAGCTTTTGCAGAATTTACCGTAAGTCGCGATCACTGATAATGGAAGAAAAGGATTTAATGCCGCTGCTGGATAAAATTCACAATGCGGCCGATGTCAGAAAATTAAGCCGTTCCCAGCTTCCCGAACTTTGTCGGGAGGTAAGACAAACCTTAATTGATACCGTAAGTAAAACCGCAGGTCATTTAGCGTCGGGGCTTGGCGTTGTCGAGCTTACCGTGGCGCTTCACTACGTTTTTGATACCCCTGATGATTTTTTAATTTGGGATGTCGGTCATCAGGCCTATCCGCATAAAATTTTAACGGGACACCGTAAAGAGCTTGCCACTATCAGACAAAAAGGCGGTCTGCATGCGTTTATCTGGCGTGGAGAGACTCCTTATGATGTTTTATCTACGGGGCATGCGTCTACATCCATCGGATCCGCTTTAGGCATTGCCGTAGCGCAGCATCAGCTTGGCACCAAGCGCCAGGTGGTTGCGGTTATCGGTGACGGCGCTTTGTCGGGCGGCATGGCTTTTGAAGCTTTAAACCATGCCGGAGCCTTTATGGACAAGGGCGTCAATCTTCTTGTGATCTTAAATGATAACGAGATGAGTATTTCAGAAAATGTCGGCGGTCTTGCCAAAGGTTTGTCGCGAGTGCTGTCAAACCCTCACTACGCCAAGCTTGTCGAAGGCGGCAAAAAAGTTTTGGAAAAGCTGCCGGCGGTAAGACGTTTTGCCTTGAGGGCGCAAGAGCATGTCAAGGGCATGATCATGCCCGGAACTTTGTTTGAGGAGTTCGGCTTTAATTATATAGGACCGGTGGACGGGCATGACGTTAAAGGATTGGTGCAGATTTTACAGAACGTAAAAGAAATCGGCGGTTTGCAGTTTCTGCATGTCGTTACTTGCAAAGGCAAGGGTTATCCTCCTGCAGAAAAAGATCCGATTTGCTATCACGGCGTGCCGCGTTTTGATCCTGCAGAGGGCGTTCATCCTACGCCTTTTCCGTCGGATCGCTCTTTTTCTGCGGTATTCGGCCGCTGGATGTGTGATAAGGCAGCGCAGAACGATAAGTTAGTCGGAATTACTCCTGCCATGCGTATCGGATCGGCACTTGATGAATTTGCCAAAAGATATCCCGATCGCTTTTTTGATGTCGCTATTGCCGAAGAGCATTCTTTGGTGTTTGCCTCTGGTCTTGCCGCAGGCGGTATGCGCCCAGTGGTTGCGATTTACTCAACTTTCCTGCAGCGCGCTTATGACAGCGTGTTTCATGATTTGGCATTGCAGGATCTGCCGATTATGCTGGCTATCGACCGAGCCGGTGTTGTAGGCCCAGACGGTCCTACTCATCACGGTGCTTTTGATATTGCCGCTTTAAAGGCAATTCCCAATCTTACTATTATGGCGCCGTCATCCCGTGATGAACTTTATAAAATGCTAAATACCGGATTTAAGTTAGGTCATCCCTGTGCGGTACGTTATCCGCGGACGGAAGGGGTCGGCGAACTTGACGGCATCACGCTTGATGATACCGTAGAGATAGGTAAGGGAAGAGTCTTAAGTGAGGGAGCGAAAATTGCAGTGCTGTGCTTTGGCGTTTTCTCACAGGATTACCTTGAATATGCAAAAGAACAAGGCTACACCTTAGTTGATATGCGCTTTATAAAACCGTGGGATGAGGCTTTGGTTGAAGATCTGATAAAAACCCATGATCGCATCATTACCGTCGAGGACGGAGTGGTAAAGGGCGGCATCGGTGAAGAGATAGCATCCTTCGTGCAGCGTAAGATAGGTGATAGGAAGGTTAAGGTTTTGAATTTGGGACTTCCCGATCGCTATATCATGGAAGGAACCCGTAAAGAAATAATTCATGATTTGAGGCTTGACGTTTCTGGTCTTGATGAAACTGTGGCAGCTTTTCTTAAGGAGTAAGTAAATATGCCGTCATTTGACATTGTTTCGGAAATTAAAAAAGATGAATTGCAAAACGCCGTGGATAATGCCAATCGCGAACTGCAAAGCCGTTATGATTTTCGCGGCGTTGAGGCGGCATTTACTTTAAATAAGCAGGATCTTACGGTTAAAGTCGAGGCTGATGAAGAATTTCAGGTGCAGCAGATGGATGATATTCTGCGCGGCAAACTCGTTAAGCGCAATATTGAGGCTACGGCTGCCGAATTCGGGGAAATTACCCGTTCTGGGAAAAAATCGATTCAGACTGTGAAGTTTAAAGAAGGTATTGATAAAGATCTGGGCAAAAAGATTATCAAGCTTATCAAAGATTCCAAAATTAAAGTTGATGCTAAAATCAATGACGATACCGTAAGAGTAAGCGGTAAAAAGCGCGACGATTTGCAGGCGGTTATCGCATTGGTGCGCGGCGCTGAGCTTTCGCAGCCGCTGCAGTACAATAATTTCCGTGACTGATATGGAGTCAAAAACAGCGGCAGGTACAGAAAACAAGCCGACGCTTGCCGCGCAAATCTTTTCTAAAAATATGGGCATCTGTCTTATAACCGGATTTTCATCCGGTTTGCCGCTTTTTGTGCTCTTAAATTTGATGTCCGCTTGGCTGCGCAAGGAAGGAATTGATCTGAAAATAATCGGGATTATGTCGCTTATCATGATCCCTTATACCTGGAAATTTTTGTGGGCACCAGTTTTAGATCGCTTTACTCTGTTTAATTTAGGCAGAAGGCGCGGCTGGATGCTTGCAACACAGCTTGTCCTTATCGCCTTAATCAGCGCCTTAGGATTTTTAAAACCGCAGTATTCGATGGGCTTGGTGTCTTTGGGGGCGCTGTTAGTTGCTTTTGCTTCGGCAAGTCAGGATATCGTCATTGATGCCTATCGGCGTGAAATATTGTCTGACAATGAGCTGGGACTTGGCAACTCGCTTTTTGTTAACGCATACCGTATTTCAAGTTTGGTCCCGGGCGGTTTATCGCTTATATTGGCCGATATTATGCCTTGGCATGCGGTTTTTACCATAACAGGCTGTGCCTTGGTGCCGGGATTTATTCTCAGCATATTTTTAAAAGAGCCCAAGGTTGCGCATAAACCGCGCACTTTAAAGCAGGCCGTAGTGGAGCCTTTTTCTGAATTCATAAAAAGACGCGGCATTGCGGCGGCATTGTTGACCGTAGCTTTCGTTTTTTTATATAAAATCGGCGACTCGATGGCAACGGCGCTTGCCACGCCGTTTTATATGGACATGGGATTTAATCTTACGACAATAGGCATCGTAGCCAAGAATGCCGGATTATGGTCAATGGTGGCAGGCGGCCTGTTAGGCGGGGTTATCATGCTTAAAATCGGTATTAATAAAGCGCTGTGGCTTTTCGGTATAGCGCAGATGGTAACGATTTTAGGCTTTGTGTGGCTTGCCCATGCCGGGAGTGAGGGAAGAGCCGGTGTGTGGCTGCTTGCACTGGTTATCGGTGCCGAGGCTTTAGGTACGGGGCTTGGAACTGCCGCTTTCGTTTCTTTTATCGCGCGCGAAACCAATCCTTCCTATACCGCTACGCAATTTGCGCTTTTAACCTCTTTCTCTGCCGTACCCCGTACTTTCTGCAATGCCGCGACCGGATTTTTGGTAGAGAGTCTCGGTTGGGAGAGTTTCTTTATTTTATGTACGCTTTTGGCCGTTCCCGGAATGCTGCTTTTATTTAAAGTCGCTCCGTGGAACGGAAACGGATCGGTTTTTGAGTAGGGCATAATTTATCAATCTTTCAACTTACAAAATTGATAAATTTGTATCAGTCAAGATGCTTTTTTAATTTTTTGAGCGTTGGTGCATATTTTTTGCAAAATGTTGACGCAGTACAAAAGCGCGTAATTTTCGTAAATTACTTTTTAATATTTATGATAAAATTTATCTGATTAAGTCTGCTTATTTGAGTTTGGCTTTTATTACCAATAAAAATACCGCTCAATTTAAGAGGATTTGCAGTGGAGTAGTTGTTTTCTCCCAGAAGTTTAGGATTGGAACCGCCTATGATTAACATCAAAAAAGGATTGGACCTGCCGATCGGCGGCCAGCCTCTGCAATCTATAGGAGAGTCTCCAGCGGTAGCTCACGTCGGTATTTTAGGCGTGTGTGATCATCCCGGCTTGAGACCTTCCATGGCGATTGAAACAGGCGACGTCGTCAAAAAAGGCCAGGTTCTTTTCGAGGATAAGAAAAATCCCGGAGTACGTTTTACCGCTCCGGTTGCGGGAAAGGTTGTAGCCGTAAATCGCGGTGAAAGACGTGTCCTGCAGTCAGTAGTAATTGAAATTGATCCGAATGGCAAGAGTGTTGAGTTTAAAAAGACCCCGGCCGATAAATTAATGGATCTGACTTCAAAAGAAGTTATTGATGAGCTCGTCGAATCCGGCATGTGGACAGCTTTCCGTGCCCGCCCGTTTGACAAGATCCCTGCCGTTAATACTTTACCGCACTCTTTATTCGTCACGGCAATGGACACTAATCCCCTTGCCGCAGATCCGAAAGTGGTAATTAGCGCCGATCCCGAAGCTTTCCTCAATGGCCTTAAGGTGTTAAGCCGTTTAGGCGATTTCAAGGTATACGTCTGCAAAGCTGAAGGATCTTTACCTTCCTGCACCGCAAATAATGTAACTGAAGAAGTTTTCACCGGTCCGCATCCTGCAGGATTGCCGGGAACTCATATTCATTTCCTTGATCCTGTTTCCGAGACCAAGACCGTTTGGCACATCGGCTATCAGGATGTAATCGCAATCGGTCATTTGTTTACCGAAGGTCAGTACTACGGTAAGCGCGTTATTTCCGTTGCCGGCCCTTGCGCTAAGAACCCGCGTTTGGTATCTACCTATCAGGGGGCTTCAGTAAGCGAGCTGACCGCAGACGAAGTAGCCGACGCTCCGCACGGCGTCCGCGTTATCGCAGGCAGCGTGCTTTGGGGCAATAAGGCAGTAGGTCCGTTTGCATACCTCGGCCGTTATCACCTTCAGGTTTCCCTTATCGAAGAGGGTACCATGAATGAGTTCTTGGGTTGGATGGGCCCCGGCTTTAACCGCCATTCAGTATCCCGTGCATTCGCTTCTGCTTTCTTCAAACCGGCATCTTACACCTTCAACACCGCTTTAAACGGCGGTCCGCGCCCGATGGTTCCTATCGGACAGTACGAGAAGGTATTCCCGTTTGATATGGAACCTACCATGCTGCTGCGCGCCATTGAGATCAACGACGTTGATCAGGCAAAGCTTCTCGGCTTATTGGAGCTTGCTGAAGAAGACGTGGCTTTGTGCACTTATGCATGTCCTGGCAAGACCGATTACGGTCCTTTGCTCCGCAGAAGCTTGACTAAGATCGAGCTGGAGGGTTAAGCCGTGTTGTTAGAGATAATGAAAAAATTTGCGCTTATGTTTGAGAAGGGTGGCGTCCTTGAGAAGCTGTATCCTCTCTACGAAGGCACTTTCACATTCTTATTTACTCCGGGTAAGGTAACCACCGGATCAACTCATGTTCGCGACTTCGTTGATTTGAAGCGCATCATGATCATCGTATGGTTTGCCGTTCTCCCGGCCATGTTATGGGGCTGGTATAACGTCGGCAATCAGACTGTAGGTGCCATTGCATCATTGCCTAATGCCGAAGATATCGTTTCCGCATCATACAGACTCTTCAGCAACGACTATCATTATGCTTTAGTGCAGATGTTAGGCGGTACGCTCGGAGCTGATGCCGGATTCTACAGCAAGATGCTTATCGGCGCAGTTCACTTCCTCCCGATTTATATCGTCGTCTTCGCCGTCGGCGGTTTCTGGGAAGTTTTGTTCTGCATCGTCCGCAAGCACGAAGTTAACGAAGGCTTCTTCGTAACCTCCATCTTGTTCGCCCTCATCGTTCCTCCGTCACTTCCTTTGTGGCAGGCCGCTTTAGGTATTTCCTTCGGTGTTGTCATTGCCAAGGAACTCTTCGGCGGTACCGGACGCAACTTCATGAACCCTGCTTTGGCAGGCCGTGCCTTTTTGTTCTTTGCATATCCTGCAAGCATTTCAGGTACCAACTGCTGGGTTCCGGTTGACGGCTTCTCAGGTGCTACCCCTCTTGCACAGTGGCAGGCAGGCGGCGTTGACGCTTTGGTCAACTTTGCCGGTGAGCAGATCACCTGGTTTGATGCTTTCCTGGGCAACATCCCCGGCTGTATCGGTGAAGGTTCAACCTTAATGATTTTGGTCGGTGCTGTAATCATTTTGGTTACCGGTATTGCTTCAGCCCGCATTATGCTCGGCGTCCTTATCGGTGCTTTCCTGTGCTCCACTTTATTTAACGCCATCGGCTCCGACACCAACCCGATGTTCTCCATGAACTTCATGTGGCACCTCGTTTTGGGCGGTTTCGCCTTCGGCTTGGTCTTCATGGCTACCGATCCGGTATCCAGCTCCTTTACCAACAGCGGTAAATGGGCTTTCGGTATTCTGATCGGCGTGATGGTAATTTTGATTCGTGTCGTTAACCCGGCATATCCGGAAGGCATGATGCTTGCCATCTTGTTCGCCAACTGCTGCGCTCCGTTGTTTGACTACTTAGCAACTTTGCGCAATATTAAGAAGAGGAGAGTTAGCCGTGCTTAAGCTGAATAAAGATTCTGCTGTCGGAACTTTCGTCATCATCATTGCATTCTGCTTGGTCTGCTCCGTCTTGGTATCAAGTGCGGTAGTTGCTTTAGGACCGTTCCAGCAGGCTGCTATTGCCAATGACCGCCAGGTCAACATTTTGAAAGTTTCCGGCTATGACGTGGAAACCACCGTTGCCGACACTTACGCTAAGCACATTGAAGCCAGAATGCTTGATGTCGCTTCAGGAAATCTCGTTCCTGAAATGCAGGCTCAGGCCGACGGCTACAATTTTGCTTCTGCCGCAAAACAGGCAGGTGCTTCCGAAGCCATTCCGGCTGATAAAGATTTAGCCAAAATCCGTTCACGTTCCAAGTTGATGCCTATATACATCGCAAAAGACGATAACGGTACCCCGACCCGCATCATCCTCCCGTTCTACGGTCAGGCATTGTGGAGTACCGCATACGGCTATTTGGCCTTGTCCACTGATGCCAACACCGTTGAAGGCATAGTTTTCTACAGCCACGGTGAAACTCCGGGCCTGGGCGGTGAAATTGACAATCCGCGCTGGCAGGCAATTTGGCAGGGCAAAAAGCTTGAAAATGCCGACGGTGAGTACGCTTTGAACATTACCAAAGTACCGGACCGTGAAGGTCCGCGCAAGGACTTTGACGTTGACGCATTGTCCGGTGCTACTTTGACTTCAAATGGCGTTAACAATGCCGTTCATTATTGGTTCGGCGATGCTTATAAGCCGTTTCTTGACAACCTTCGCAAGGGGGAGATCCTTAAATGAGTGATGTAAAGGTCCCTACTTGGAGAGAAGCTTTCCTAGAGCCTCTTATCACCAATAACCCGGTGATGATTCAGATTCTGGGTATCTGCTCCACTCTTGCTGTTACCTCAAGTATGAAAACAGCGTTCGTTATGGGTATTTCCGTAACGGCGGTTACCGCATTGTCAAATTATGCGGTATCCCTTACTCGTAATTACATTCCAAGCAGTGTGCGTATCATCGCTCAGATGACTATTATCGCTTCCTTGGTAATTATGGTTGACCAGATCTTAAAAGCCTTTGCTTACGATCTGTCAAAGCAGTTGTCCGTATACGTCGGTTTGATCATCACTAACTGTATCGTTATGGGTCGTACCGAAGGCTTTGCTTTGAAATATCCGCCCGTCCAGTCATTCTTTGACGGCTTGGGCAACGGACTTGGATACATGGTGGTGCTCTGCATTATCGCAACCTTCCGTGAAATCTTCGGTTCCGGATCCTGGTTCGGTTTTACCATCATGGAAACCGTCAACAACGGCGGCTGGTATGTTCCGTGCGGTCTCCTCGTAATGCCTCCTTGCGGATTCTTCTTCGTCGGCATTTTGATTTGGGCCGTCAAGAGCTATCGTAAGGAATTAATCGAGCCGGCTGAATACGATACTCATAAGGAGGATTACTAATGTTAGAGCATTATCTTTCCCTCTTTGTAAGAAGTATCTTCATTGAGAACATGGCTTTGTCCTTCTTCCTCGGTATGTGTACTTTCCTTGCCGTATCAAAGAAAGTAACCACTTCCGCAGGTTTGGGCCTTGCCGTAGTTATGGTGCAGGTTCTGGCCGTTCCGGTAAATAACCTCATCAATACCTACATCTTAAAGCCGGATGCCTTGATCCCGGGACTTGACCTCTCGTTCCTGAGCTTCATTACCTGGATCGGCGTTATTGCCGCTTTGGTACAAATCCTGGAAATGTTCCTTGATAAGTTCGTACCGAGCCTCTATAGCGCTTTAGGTATTTTCTTGCCGCTTATCACCGTAAACTGCGTTATCTTCGCCGGCGTATCCTTCATGGTTCTCCGTGAGTATACCTTCGCCGAATCCGTCGTCTACGGTTTAGGTTCAGGTCTTTCTTGGGCATTAGCCATCGTATTGCTTGCCGCTATTCGTGAGAAATTAAAGTACTCCGATGCACCGGCAGGTCTGCGCGGCATCGGCCTGACTTTCATAACTGCAGGACTGATGGCCTTAGGCTTCATGTCCTTCTCAGGCATTCAGCTCTAAGGAGGAAACATGTTTACAATTATGTCCGGCGTTGTGATGTTCGTTGTCATCATTGCAGTGCTGGTTGGTTTGATTCTCGTTGCCAAGCGCTTTTTGGTGCAGGAAGGTGACGTAACCATCGGCGTCAACGGCGATCCTAATCTCGCTTTGACCTGCCCTGCCGGCAACAAGCTGTTAAACGATTTGTCCGATAAGGGCGTGTTCGTTTCCTCAGCTTGCGGCGGCCGCGGTGCTTGCGGTCAGTGCAAGGTAAAAGTCGTAAAAGGCGGCGGTGACGTTCTGCCGATTGAGTATTCTCACTTCACCAAGCGTCAGATCCGTGAAGGCTGGCGTCTTGCCTGCCAGGTAACCGTCAAGAACGATTGCGAAATCGAGTTGCCTGCCGAGGTATTCGGCGTTAAGAAATGGGAATGCACCGTTATCTCCAATGATAACGTAGCAACCTTCATTAAAGAGCTGCGTCTGCGTATCCCTGAAGGCGAAGAAGTTCCGTTCCGTGCCGGCGGCTATATTCAGATTGAAGCCCCTGCCCATACCGTTCACTACAAGGATTTTGATATCCCAGCAGAGTATCGTAAGGACTGGGAGCATTTCCATCTGTTTGATCTGGTGTCAAAAGTTGACGAGCCGACTATTCGTGCATACTCTATGGCCAACTATCCCGGTGAGAAAGGTCTTATTATGCTCAACGTCCGTATCGCAACTCCTCCGCTTCGCCAGCTTAAGGAAATTCCTCCGGGGATCATGTCCTCCTATATTTGGAGCTTGAAGCCTGGTGATAAGGTTACTATTTCAGGTCCGTTCGGCGAGTTCTTTGCTCGTGAAACCGACAATGAAATGGTATTCATCGGCGGCGGTGCCGGTATGGCTCCGATGCGTTCACACATCTTCGATCAGTTGAAGCGTTTGAACAGCAAGCGTCGCATCTCTTTCTGGTACGGTGCCCGTTCCTTAAGAGAAGCTTTCTATGTTGACGAGTTCAATCAGCTTGCCAAAGAGCATCCTAACTTCACTTGGCACTTGGCTTTGTCAGATCCTCTTCCTGAAGATCATTGGACCGGTTTGACCGGCTTCATCGCCAACGTCTTGTATGAACAGTATCTTAAGAATCATAAGAATCCTGAAGATTGCGAGTTCTACATGTGCGGTCCTCCGATGATGACCAAGTCTGCTGTGGATATGCTCCACTCTTTGGGTGTTGAAGACGAAAACATCCTCTTTGATAACTTCGGCGGTTAATAAAAAGCTGAGGTTTAAGACAGAAGCCGGCCTAGTGCCGGCTTTTGCGATCTTTTTTAGAGTAAATTTAATTTTATTTAAGCAAAAGTAAAAAAAAGCATTAATATATGGGGACAAAAATTTTGGATTATTTTTAATTTATGAACTTAATTTTTCTGTTTCTTTTCATGGTGATAGCTCCTATAGCGGAGTCAGCCGAGTCATGGGAAGCGGGCAGAATCGACTATGATGACGGCACTTCGGAAATAGCCGCCTTCGTCAACACTCCGGAGAAAATTCAGCTGCAGATTGTGCTTTGCGCCAGAAACGAGCCGATAAACTATCGTTTTTCCTTAATTTTCCCCGAATCTTTAGATTACTCAGCCTTTTTTAAAGTAAAAGTATCGTCAGCAGGTGATACTACACAGGCTTATGCCGAGTTAAACGGCAATACTCTTGATTTTCAGCTCGATCCGTCCGTGTTTGTGAATTTGCCGGATGCGCCTGACTTATCCATTGAGTTTGAAAAGGATGATGCCGACTTTTTAGGTATCGCGCAGGTTTTAAATATTCCGGTATACGGGGCGGATGTCACGATTAAGCAGATTGCAGCAGAGTGCGGATATCTTTGCGTCAATGAAGATTTTAAATGCGAGTCGCCGCTGGTGTCCGCAATTTTGTGGCCCAGAAGCGGTTTTATTGATGATTCGGTAAGCGAGCTTGATGAAATTTGTACGCGCGGCAGTAATAAAGCCTATAGTTTTAATTTAAATGACAAGTGCAAGCAGGCGCTTGATTTACGTTTTGCGGCTATCGGTTTTGAGCCGTTGTCGTTTTTAGACAAGCTCTTTCACGGTAAGGATTCTTCATACGCTAAATACCGCAATACCTGGAACGAAGCTTTAAGCGTTTTAAAAACAAAACAGGATCCGCAGCATCCTGACATAGAGACTGAGATTGCTTCTGAAGTTGATGATTATGATTGGTATTTGGCGCTTTACTCAATATTAGGATCGCGCAAGCTTACCGATTACCCTGCAAGCTACTTTGCGGTTTTGGATCTTGAAGAAGATCCGACAACGCTTTTGTATAACACGGACTCACGATATGATGTTGAGAGCCTTAAATATATGTCGGTATTACTGCGCAACAGCGATGATGAAGCAGATAAGCTTATTGAAAAGGCTATATCCGACTGGCGTATTTTTTATCGCGATTTAAGCATGTCTTTACCTTTAATTAAAGAAGCGCAGGCGCTGCGTCCGCTGTTATATCGCTGCATGCTGTTAAGATTGTGGATACTTGCCGGCAAGCCGCAGCCGATTGAATTAAAGCAAGATCAAATGTTTGTTCAGGGCACGGATCATAAGTACAGTACGGATGATGCGCTTGAGAAAAAATGTGCGTACTTTGACGGCGTACGCGGTGATGAATTTTTCTATGCTTCGCATGAGTGTGTGGATGCGATACGGCAAACTTTAAAGCAAAGCGATTTAATCAATGATGAGTATTATTCGTTACGAGAAAAATGGGATGATTACGCTAAGGACTGGAAAAAATCCATATTTTACTCGGAAAGTGCAGATGACGCTGCCGGCGAGCACCTGCTTACGGGCTTGAGCTTGCCGATGCTTTCGGCCTATAAAATTTACGGTTTCGGCGATTACTTTTTGCTTCGCGACTGTATCTCAAGCCGCGATCAGGATATTTGCTCGTTTGAAGAGCGCAGTCTCTATAACACCTATCAGTTAGAGCTTAATAATCGTTTGGCCGCAATTGACGCGGTATCGAAAGATGACGCTTTGGCGCTTAAAGCTTTAAATGATAAATGGCAGATTTATTATGAAGAGCTTGATAAATATTTAAAATCACTTGTAGCTGTGCATAAAATTCCGGCATGGCGAGCCTATATGGTAAAGGGCGTTGCCGCCATTATGCAGACTAACGCGGTATTGAATGCTCCTTACTATAAAGAAGAGCTTCCTGACATATCGCTCGACAGTTTTGACGGCGATGTGCAGGAGTAGTTAAGTTTTTTAGTTAAGAGTGCGATCAATTTAAAGTTTTGATGAAAGGTAAAACCGTACATTGTAAAATTTAAAAAGACAATTTAATTATTAAAATCTTGGGAAAGTAAATGGCTCAGTCTCTTTTTAGTTTTGTTACCAATGTGTTGTTTTATATCGCTATGGGCGGTATCTGCGTGTGTGCTTTCTGGGGCTATGTGATTGTAAAAGATCCTGTAAAACGTAGAAAAATCATGTCATACGGTTATTTTATTGCCGGCGTGTATTTTGCGGCTTTGGTTTTGTCATGCCTTTTGATGTTGATGGGAAGGCATTTTTAAATAAAACAATTCGTATTGGGGAGCTTTAAAATGGAAAATATTACTTTTTGGGCTGTTATTTTGATGATGTGGATGTTTTTAGGGTTTATGGCTTATTATGTTTATTTGCTTGGTAAAAAATAGCATATAAACTTACATTTTTAATAAAGCTTTGTTATGTAGCTATAATCTTAATTTACATGTGATATCAAGATAGGTGGTTGTATTAAATCTTTTATTAGATAAAGTTCGCTTTAATTTCTATTTATACAAGTCTAATTACTATTAGAAAATTAAAATAATTTCATGATAATAGATATACGCTTAAGTAATTTTTACTCAATTGATAATGATATTACGCTATCTTTGCAAGCTGTGAATTTGAGGGGAAAGCAGGCTTTGGCGCTTAAAAATAATGTTTTTGAGTGTGGAGATGAAAAATTACTTAAAACTGTAGTTATTTGCGGAGCTAATGCGTCAGGTAAGAGCAATATTATAAAAGTAATACGATTCTGTTTGAAGCTTATACTAAACTCGCATAATCATAATGAAAATACTGTTTTTAATTTTGAGCCGTTTAAATTTGCAGATAGTGAAAAATTAAGCTGCTTTGATATCCGCTTTTTAATTGACGGTATTGAATACGAATACTCTTTTTCGTTAACGAAGACGGAAATTTTTACTGAGTCTTTGTATTTTTATCCTCATGGCAAAAAAGCTTTGGTTTTTACCAGAGATGAAACAAAGGGCAAAAATAAGAAAGATATTTACTCATTTGGCAAGATGATTAAACGTCCTTTGGACGTAGCGGAGAGCTCTTCACGTAAAACGCTCTTTATTTCAAGAGCAAGCCAGATGGATTGCGATATTGCCAAAAAGGTTTTTTCATTTTTTAAAAATAAGATAGTTCCTGATTATACCGATTTCTCGCCAATTATTTTCGAGGAAAGTTTAAGGGACAATAAGAAAGATATATTGAGGCTGTTAAAGAACGTTGATTGTGATATTGTCGATTTTAGAATTAAAAAAGATGCTCAGATATCAAAAAATTTATGTATTACTACATTCCATAAGCCTAATCCGTTAATTCCTTTTGATTTTGACAGTGAAGAAGCAACAACAGGTACTAAAGATTTGTTTAAGCTATTGCCGATAGTTTTTACTGCAGTTAAAGAAGGCAAGTTGCTGTTGATAGACGGATTGGACAAGTGTTTGCACACAAAAGTAATTGAATTTATTTTAAGTTTGTTTAATGACAGTGATTCAGCTCAGCTGATTTTTACGACGTATAACACCAATTTGCTTAAGAGGTTCAGAAAGGATCAAGTGTATTTTGTAAATAAAGACGCCAAGGGATCTTCTGATTTATATTCTTTATATGATTTTAAGAATGTAAAAGACGGTCTTGATGTTGAAAAGGCTTATTTACAGGGCCAGTTTGATGCCATTCCGTACATTAATGACTTATATGATAAAATCATATAACCATTAATCTTTAATTTATAGATATAAATAAGAGTCAATAAAGCTCATTATTGATAATGATTTTTTGATGTTTTTAACATTTTATAAAAAATATGCATAGCCATGATCTTAAGGATCGTTAAAATTTATGTAAATAAGCAAATATATTCTTGGTTTGTAAGATAAAAATTTGTTAAGAAAGGATCAAAAAGAAGGCATAGAAATCTCTAAAATTAAATCAAGCAATATAAAAATCAGAGGTTCCTATGCCACGTCTATTATCTATCGGAAAAGACCGTAACTGCAAGGCTCAAATTAATGAACGTTCTTTAAAAAAGTATTTTTCTGCTGCCGTATCTCCCTCACTCATCGGTCGTTGGGCAAAAATAGTAGGTCTTAAGCAGAGAAAGAGCCGTTTCAATCCCGTCAGTTTTATTACGGCAATCATTGTGCAAGCAGGCTCGCAAGCCAAGTTCACCATAACTTCAATTTGTGCCCGCTATGCCGCCCTTTCAGGGCAGAGTATGGAGGTAAAACCGTTTCACAATAAAATCAAAAGGCCGGCGGTTACGGAATTGACGGGTATGCTGCTCAAGCACTATGCGGATTTACTCAGTGCAAAATTTGTAAAACCCAAACAGGGAAGCTTATTATTAAATACCCTGCGAGAGCACGGTCTTGCCGTTGATGATATCGAAGCGATTGACGGCTCTTATTGGCATGTAAATAACAAACTTGCAGCTATTTTTCCGGGAGCTCGTACTGCCGCTAAGGGTGAAGAGCTCAGAGATACTTATGATGAAACAGGTAAACTTGTAAGAAAAACCCCCGAGAATGCACAAATCGGTATGCAGACGGTATTTTCTTTAGTTTCCGGCATGTTTAAAACCGTAACCTTTACTGCAGGAAGCGCCGATGAAAGAGCTTTTGTTCCGGCAGATAAAAAACATCCCGTACTTAAAATCATGGACGCGGGCTATGTCAGCTATGCTTTACTTGAACTCATGCATAAAGCCGGCTCTTATTTTATGCTGCGCGGCAAATGCAATATGACGGGGAAAATCACCTCCTGCTTTCTTAAAGGCAAAACCTTAACTGATTTTATCGGTAAAGATTTAAAGGAGCCGCTGACAAGAGCCTATCGTCCTCACGACATTCTTGATATGGATGTAACTTTAAATAACGGACTTCAGGTAAGAATACTAAGGGTATGGAGCATCAACAAAGGTACCGTATCTT
>NZ_GL831017.1:0-30196 GCF_000188195.1 Succinatimonas hippei YIT 12066 | reverse complement strand
CGGCACAATATGCAGTATTAATCCAAAAGCTGCGGTGGTCGGTAGAAATCCTATTCAAGTGTCTTAAAAGGGGGATAAATTTAAGAGGCGTCAATACTTCTTATCTCACCATAGTCTATACAATGGTGCAGGCTTGTCTTATCGCCGCAATCATAAAATACCTTATCTACCTTTATCTTGATGAAAAACAACAGTATTACATATCCATGTACAAGGTGTTCGTCAACTGTGACACGTGGTGGGACGGGGTTTGCGTGAATCTTTTTAAACTCAATATCCGTATACTTAAGCACAATCTTCTTTTAATCCGAAATCTTGCCAATCAATACCGAAAATCACAAACTTCAAAACAACGGGCAGAAGAGTTTAAAAGCTTTGAAGCAGTGATTAAATTTTTAGCTAAAGCCCCGATAAAGACTACGATTGAGACTCATTTTTCATATGCTTAAGGACATGGATATGAAATTTTTAGCAAAAGCCCCGATGAAGACTACGATTGAGGCTGCTTTTTCGTATGCTTAAGATCATGAAGATGTAAAATCTTTGTCTAAAAATTATTGTTTATTTAAAGCAAGTCCAATTAATCGATCGGTATAATCTGCCATAAACAAAGGAATATTTAATACATCACCATCTAATTTAAGATTATCTAAAGAAAAGCGTATTCTAAGTTTGACTTTATCCGGAAATAGCTCTTTAAATTTTTTAAGGATTTTGGCGGATATATTGGTTTCTGCTTTGACTTCTACAGGGAAAATGTCGTTTTCTCTTTGAATTAAGAAATCTACTTCATAGGGAGGATTGTTTTGCGTCCAGTAACGAGGTGCCACTTCAAATTGTGTCAGCAAAGACTGCAGGACAAAGTTTTCGCTTAATGCTCCTTTAAATTCAGTAAATAGGCGGTTGCCTTCACCGAATGCAGTGGGAGCAAGATGTGCCAAACGACGAAGCAAACCTACGTCTACAAGATAAATTTTAAATGCAGACAGATCATCGTAAGCAGCAATAGGAAGTCCGGGAGCATTACTGCGGTAAACTTTATGCACTAAACGCGCATCTATAAGCCACTGCAGGGCATCTTCGTATTCACGAGCTCTTGCGCCTTCTTTGACAACTTTATAAATGAATTTTTTGTTTTCTTTTGCAAGCTGAGAAGGTATAGATTTCCAGATCATGGATATTTTAGGAACTTCGCTGATATTGGGGTGTTTTGCAAAGTCACGCTCATAAGCATTAATAATGTTTGATAGGGCTTCTTGCATAGCAGAAACATCCCGTGCGTTTGTCCACATCAGCACAGATTCAGGCATGCCTCCTGTAACATAGTACATTTTCAACTTCTCATAAAGGGGATTGAAAAAAGCATCAGGAATAGGTTCAATAGTGTTTGTATTTTCCAGATATGCAGCAAGATTTTCATCACCGTTAGCAATTAGAAATTCTGAGAAAGTCATAGGATCTATCTGCATGAAATTGACTTTCCCTACCGGAAAAGAAGAAGGTTTTGCCAGAGCAATTCCCAATAAAGAGCCTGCACAAGCAATGTGATATTGCGGAGCATTTTCACAGAAATACTTCAAAGAGTTTATAACCTTAGGGCAGTCTTGGATCTCGTCAAATATGATAAGGGTATTTTCCGGTACAATTTTTTGGCCGCTTGCAAACATTAAATTTTGCAGAATGCGGTTTACGTCTTTGGTTGTTTCAAAAAATTGTTTGTATTCTTCATTTTCGTCAAAGTTAAAATACGCGATGTTTTTATAATAATTTCTCCCGAACTCTTTAAGGATCCATGTTTTACCGACCTGTCGTACTCCTTTTAAGATTAATGGCTTGCGATATGGAGAATTTTTCCAGGCTATTAACTTTTTTAAAATAAATCGTTTCATAGTTTAGTTATTCACATTTTTATTGATATTTTTGTGTTCTATTATCACATTTTTATTAATAATCAGCAAAGTAAAAACTCTTCTTTAAAGTTTTTTCAGCGTATGCGGAGGTGTTTCTATGTAATGGGTAACAGCACAATCAATTTTCTTGTTTTCTCCGCATATGCAGTGTTGACTCCTATTATCTGTTTTAGATCTTTTTCCCCTTCTTTTCATAAATTTTTGTATACTTTGAAAACTTTTTTGAAACTTTTTTTAATTCTCCCAGTCTTAAATAGTGTGTAGGAATTGTATTAATGGAAAATCAGATGTTTAACGACAAAGCTCAAAACGATGCTCTAATCGTTGAACAGGTCCAGAAAGGCAATTCCCAAGCTTATAACCTGTTGGTTATCAAGTATCAGCACAAAATTCGCGACGTCGCTTTAAAGTTTACGAATAATCAGGCGGACGCCAGCGATATAGCTCAGGAAGCCTTTATTAAAGCTTACAGAGCTATAGGCAGTTTTAGAGGAGAGTGCTCTTTTTATACGTGGATTTACCGTATTACGGTCAACACGGCAAAGAGCTTTCTTGAGAGCAACTCAAAGCATCGCTACGCAGTAGATGTAGATGCTCCGGAGTTTGAATCTCAAGATACTCAAGGAGTTTTGACCTCCAATGAGTCTCCTGACCGGCTTATAGAGTCGGACGAGCTTAAAAGAGTTATTTTTAAAGCTTTAAATGAGCTGCCAAGCGACCTTAAGCAGGCAATCATGCTTAGGGAAATAGAAGGCAAATCGTATGACGAGATTGCCGAAATTATGAAAACTCCGATCGGTACGGTCCGATCCCGAATTTTTAGAGCCAGACAGTTCATTGAAGAACAAATGGCGAAAATCTCAGGCAACTGAGGAGAATTTATATGACAGACGCCAAGCGCAACATAGTCGATTCGGAAAAACTTTCCGAAATCTATGACGGAGAGCATTTTGATGAGGCTTTTGATTGTAATGATGAAAAGCTGAAATCCCATCTTGATAATTGGTCCTTAATCGGCAGCGCTTTACGTGATGAGCTTCCTGAAAAAGTTGACATGTCAATTGCCGATAATGTAATGGCGGCGATTGCAGCTGAAGCTAAGGAAGAAAAAGTGCTTGAAGAGCAGCCTAAGGAGATTGCAGATACTTCAACTTTCAAGGTTCCTGCCTTCTTTAAGAAAGTTTCTTTATACTTTACTCAAATTGCCGTTGCAGCTTCGGTCGCTATGGTTACCGTTGTAGGCTGGCAGACCTATAGCGCCGGTGAAACTTCAGGCATTATTGAGCCTGCTTCCACGAGTACCATGGGAGCTGTCGGCGGTTTGAATCTTGCAAGTTTCCAAAGCGACGATCATGAAGCGGTAATTCATATGAATCAAGTGCCGCGCGAAAGTGCCTCTGTCGTAGAGCACAGACAGCTAAATGCCAAGCAGCTTGAAGAGCTGTGCCAAAAAGAAATTGAGCGCGTCAATTCATATGTAAAAGGTTACGTGCTTAATACCGCTTTAAAATAACGATTGTTTAAATTTATGATTAAAAGTTTGTTAGTAAAAGGAGCTTTAATGCTCCTTACTTTTTTCTATGCCGCAAATAGTTTTGCTCAAACGGAAGAGGCAAAATGCTTCAGCGCTTTTAATGAATTGCGCACCAATTATTTAAAAGCTGAAAAACAGATGACGGTAAGTGTATCAAACAGCTCTGGCATGACCTTGCATCGTTTACTGCATATTTATAAAGACAATAAAAGCATTTCATATTGGGAAAACTTAAACGGTGAAATCCGCGGTTACGCTTTAAAGGGTGATGTGGGTTTTGATTTCAATCAGGACAAAGAATATGCCGGACCGCTTACTTGGCATCAGACTTTAATTTGGGATAGACTATTTAATTCCGACACTGATTTAACCGGTTTTTCCTGCGTTTTAACCGGAAGAACGCGAGTTGCCGGACAAAAGGTAAGTTTAATACGTCTTGCGCCTAAAGATTCATATCGTTACGGTTATTTAATCGCCAAAGACGATGTCAGCGCAATGCCGGTGGAGCTTGCGGTGTTGTCGCCCAATTCCGGCATCATTACCAAAATTACCGTAAATTCCGTAAGCCCCGTTGACGGTTTAAATCTTGATTTAAGCGTATTTGACAATTTAAGCGAACAGAATTCGGTGAACAATAAAGAGGAGAACTCTTTTCTTGAAATCTGGCCTGAGCTTAATATTCCGAAAGAATATAAACTTGTTGAGGAAGGTGAAATTGAAGATAACGGAGCTTTTGTTCCGTATCAGTTATTCTCTGACGGTCTTACGACTTTTAGAGTTTATAAAAATGTTAAAATTTCGGTGGTTATTCCTGCTTTGACTAACGGTACCATCAGTATCTTAAGGAAAAGCTCGGGTGATTATGAATATGCCGTAGTCGGTGAAATTCCTATCCTTTTTGCCGAGTCGGTTTTGTCGGATTTGCCCCGCTGAAGAGCTAAACGGTAAAAATGGAAAAATAAGCGTAAAAAGACATGGCTTTTTCATAGAAAAACGCTTATTTTTCTTTATGATTTGATAAAATCTTGCTGCGTTGCGGCAGACGTGCCTAACGTACTTAAAATAGTAAAATTATTTCTGAAATTTAAAATAAGAGTTTTATCTGATCGCGATTTATAAGGTTTTTTATGTCAACTGCTTACAATCAGAGCTTTGTTCGTAACTTTTCCATTATTGCCCATATCGATCATGGCAAATCCACTCTATCCGATCGCTTCATCCAAGAATGCGGCGGTCTTACCGAGCGTGAAATGCAGTCACAAGTTCTCGACTCGATGGATATTGAGCGAGAGCGCGGCATTACGATTAAAGCTCAGGCGGTGACTTTAAAATATAAAGCTAAAGACAACAATATCTATGAATTAAACTTCATTGATACGCCGGGCCACGTTGACTTTTCCTACGAAGTGTCCCGTTCGCTTTTTGCCTGTGAAGGTGCTTTGCTCGTAGTTGACGCAGGACAGGGCGTTGAAGCGCAGACTCTTGCCAATTGTTATCAGGCAATCGATCTTAATTTGGAGGTAATTCCCGTATTAAATAAGATTGATCTGCCGGCAGCCGATCCTGACAAAGTAATTGATGAAATTGAAGATATCGTCGGCATTGAGGCTCATGATGCCTGTCGCTGCAGTGCTAAAACCGGTGTCGGCGTTATTGATGTTCTTGAGCGCCTGGTGGAAATGGTCCCTCCGCCCAAAGGCGATCCTAACGCCCCGCTTCAGGCCTTAATCATCGATTCTTATTTTGATGATTATTTAGGTGTCGTATCCTTGGTTCGTGTTAAAAACGGAACTTTAAAGAAAGGCGACAAAATTAAGGTCATGAGTACGGGTCAGAACTGGGACGTGGAGCGTCTCGGCATCTCGACTCCAAAACGCGTTGATGTCGACGTTTTAAATTGCGGCGAGGTAGGATGGGTAGTCTGCGGTATTAAAACCATTCACGGAGCACCTGTCGGCGACACCATCACTCACGCCAGAAATCCGGCTGAAGCACCATTGCCCGGTTTTAAAAAGGCCAAACCTCAGGTGTACGCCGGAATGTTTCCGGTTGATACCGATGATTACAATGCCTTTAGAGATGCGCTTGACAAGCTTTCTTTAAATGATGCTTCATTATTCTTTGAACCGGAAAACTCTCAGGCTTTGGGCTTTGGCTTCAGATGCGGTTTTTTGGGTATGCTCCATATGGAAATTATCCAGGAGCGTCTTGAGCGTGAATATAATTTAAATCTTATTACCACGGCGCCTACCGTGGTTTATGAAATCCTCTTAACTTCAGGGGAAACAATCCATATCGACAGTCCGGCAGCATTGCCGCCTATAAGCAATATTTCAGAAATCCGCGAGCCGATTGCCGAGTGCCGCATGCTGATGCCGACAGGATATGTCGGTCCCGTCATGACCTTATGTCAGGAAAAACGCGGCGTGCAGACTTCAATGGTTTATCACGGCGATCAGGTGGCACTTACTTATGAACTGCCGATGTCTGAGGTCGTGCTTGATTTCTTTGACAGGTTAAAATCCGTATCCCGCGGTTATGCTTCGCTTGACTACGGCTTTAAGCGTTTTGAGCGCGGGGATTTGGTGCGTGTTGATATTCTTATCGCCAATGAACGCGTTGACGCTCTTGCCATTATCGTGCACCGTTCCATTGCACAGTCCCGCGGACGTGCTTTAGTTGAAAAGATGAAAGAGCTTATTCCCCGCCAAATGTTTGATATTGCCATTCAGGCGGCAATCGGCGGTCAAATCATTGCCCGCTGCACGGTTAAAGCTTTAAGAAAAGACGTTTTGGCAAAATGCTACGGCGGTGATATTACCCGTAAACGCAAGCTTCTTGAAAAGCAGAAGGCAGGTAAAAAGCGCATGAAGCAGTTAGGACGCGTTGAAGTTCCGCAGGAAGCCTTCCTTGCCATCCTTAAAGTCGGAAAGGAGTAAAACTTGAATACTTTTGCATTAATTTTACTGATAGCAACTATCATCACGGGAGCGGCCTTTTTCTATGACTTTTTTAAGCTGCGTCCCAATCGCAAGTTAAATAAAGAAGCATTCTTGAAGGCAAAGCCTGATGCGGATAAAAAAGAGCTTAAAAAGCTGATGGAGCCTAGCGGCTTTTTAGGTCAGCTTGCCTCTTTATTTCCTATAATCTTATTCGTGTTTTTATTCCGCTCTTTCTTTATCGAGCCGTTTCGTATCCCGTCAGGGTCTATGATGCCGACTTTGCTTTCGGGGGATTTTATCGCCGTCACCAAGTGGAGCTACGGTATACGCGATCCTTTAACCAATAAAACTTTAATTGAGACGGGCAAGCCGGAGCGCGGTGATGTGGTGGTGTTTAAATATCCTGAGGACACCAATGTTGATTACATAAAGCGCGTTGTTGGAGTTCCCGGTGATGAAGTAATTTATCGCAACAAGAAAATTTATCTAAGAAAAGCCTGCACTGCAGAGCGCTGCGACAGTCCTGTAGGTCTTGAAGTTGAAGAAATAGGAACCTACAGCGAAGAGAGCTTTGGATTTGCGGAAAATTACATCTTGTTTAAAGAAAAATTAGGCAAGGCAAATCATGAAGCGATGATAAACCCTCGTGCTCCTGAATTCTTGCAGTACTACTACAGACAGCCCGGCTCCACCTTAGGCTCCTGGGTAGTTCCCGAAGGTCATTATTTTGTCATGGGCGATAATCGCGACAACAGCCGCGACAGCCGTTTCTGGGGCTTTGTGCCTGAAGAATATCTTATCGGCAAAACCGTAGGTATTTGGCTGTCTCTTGAATTTAATAACGGCCCTGATGATTTACTGCCGAGTTTTATTCCAAGCTCAATTCGTTTCTCTCGCATCGGCGGAATTGATTAAGGAGTAAAAGATGGCTGCAACTAAAAATATCTTTGCCTTACATCAATTGGAAATCACTATAGGCTATGCTTTTCAGAATCTGTCATTGCTTGAGCAGGCGTTAACGCACAGAAGTTTTGGTCCCGTGCACAATGAAAGACTTGAGTTTTTAGGGGACTCAATCTTAGGCATGGTAATAGCCAAAAAGCTTTATGCGATGTTTCCGCATAACCCAGAAGGAGATTTAACCAGAATGCGTTCATCCTTGGTGCGTGAAACTACTCTTGCCGAGCTTGCCCGTGAGTTTGGACTTGGTAATTGTTTAAGATTAGGCCCTGGCGAACTTAAAACCGGAGGCGCGCGCCGCGATTCGCTTCTTGCCGATGCTGTTGAATCGGTGATTGCCGCTATGTATCTAGACAGCGGTGAAGAGTTTGATACGGTAAGACAAATCGTTTTAAGCTGGTTCCATAGCCGTTTAAAGACCATAAACCCTAAAGTCAATCAAAAAGATCCGAAATCTTCGCTGCAAGAGTTGCTTCAGTCACAGCATAAACCTTTGCCGCAGTATAAAGTAGTAAATATCTCGGGAACGGATAACGATCAGGTGTTTACCGTTGAGGTATGCGTTGAAGGCGTTAGTGAGAAGTTCTCAGGAAAAGGGTCGTCAAAACGCCGTGCCGAACAAGTTGCGGCACAGCATCTGTTAGACTTTTTTGCTGTTAAAAAGTGATTTTAAAACTCGCCTTATGTTCTTTAAGGTAAGGTTTTTTCTAAGCCATGATTTCTGATTTTCAGGAAGGGTGGTGAATCTTTGAAGTTGAGACGGCTCTCCTGTTGAAACGAATGTCAAGGGAAGAGTTTTCCATGCATTAAGCTTATTGTAAGCAATAAGACCAGACAGAATGTCAGCCGGCATTCTGACCGGATAGCCTTTGGCCAAAAGCTTTTTAGCTCCTTCTTTGGTTATGATGTAGCCAGATGTTCTGTAAACATTTTTACGGCGGTTAAACAGCCAATCCCAGTTGGGAATTCCGATGCGCTTGACTTGAATGCTGCCAAAAGAAATTGTTGCTTTGCTAAATGAATTTAGCCTATCGTCATAGTCTAAAAAAAGAATTTCAAATCCGGTTTTTTCCTGAACATCTTTTATTTGCTCTAAAAATGCCGTGACGTCTGCATTACGCGGAACTACATCATCTTCAATAATTAAAGCTGCGGAAATATTTTCATCAACGATTTTTTGGTAGAGATGTAAATGTGATAAAGCGCAGCCGTACTCTCCGTTGGTATAAACGCGGCTATAAGAGCAACACGAAATGATATTATGCCAAAATCTCTGATGCTTACTACGATCAATATTAAACTTAGTCAAATCTTCTTTGTTGCCGTTTACGGCCGGAAACCAAATAGCGTCATTAATTCCGTATTTTTGTAAACCGGCAAAAACTTTATCACGTCGATTTTGATGATGTTCAAGACTTACAAGAAAAATAGGCAGCATTGTTTTCTCTACTACAAGCTAATATGTTGATAGGTATAAAACACTATATGCTATTATAGTTCACATTATTTTTAATTTGAAATTTAAGCATTCAAAAGGTTAACTTCATGGAGAATAGCTCAAAATTCGGTTTTGTAGCTCTTATCGGTCGCCCTAATGTCGGGAAATCGACCTTGATGAATCATCTTATCGGACAAAAGGTCAGCATTACTTCGCGTCGTCCGCAAACTACCCGTAATCGTGTTTTGGGTATTGATACGCAAGGTGAGTATCAGGCGGTATTTGTTGATACCCCGGGTTTGCATAAAGAAGAAAAAAGGGCTATTAACCGTTTAATGAATCGAGCTGCCGAAAGTGCTCTTGGTGATGTTGAGCTTATTTTGCTGGTAGTTGATGCCACGCTGTGGACGGATGATGATGAAATGGTATTTTCTAAGATTGAAAATACCAAAGTCCCTGTGGTGTTGGTTATAAACAAAATCGACAAACTGCATGATAAAGCAACATTGCTGCCTTTAATTGAACGCTTAAGTAAAAGAGTAAGCTTTAAGGCAATCGTTCCGGTTTCTGCTTTACGATCAACAAATTTAGACGATCTTAAAAAACTTGTGTTTGAGTCTTTGCCTGAAGGACCGCATTGTTTTTCTGAAGACAGTATTACCGACAGATCGTCGCGCTTCATGGCTGCTGAGCTTATTCGTGAGAAGCTAATGCGCCAGATGGGGGATGAACTTCCGTATAGTGCCACGGTTGAGATTGAAGAATTTAAAGAAGAAGAAAATCTACTGAGAATTAGTGCCGTGATCTTGGTTGAGCGCGCCGGCCAAAAGAAAATGGTTATTGGCGCAGGCGGCTCACGTATTAAAAGAATAGGCACCGATGCCCGTATTGATATGGAAAAGCTTTTTGACAGCAAGGTGTTTTTAAATCTCTTTGTAAAAGTCAAAGCAGGATGGGCCGATGATGAGCGTGCTTTAAAGAGCCTTGGATACGCTGATTTTGAGGATAAATAGGTCTGATGCTGACCTTATTGCCGCCAAGTCCTGCCTTTGTGATTCACTCTCGAGAGTATCATGAGCATAGTTTACTCATTGAGTTTTTTACTTTAAATCACGGCAGGGTTGCGGCAATTGCTAAACGAGTAAAAACAGTACGTTCTTCTTTTAAATATTTACTGCAGCCTTTTTTCCCGCTTAAGGTGTCGTTTAAGCAGGGAAAATCCGATTTATGGCAGGTTTATGATGTTGAGCCAAGCGGCGAGCTTATTTCTTTTGCCGTTCCGGAAATTTTCTGCGCGTCATATCTAAATGAACTTTTATATTATTTATATAAAAGTAAGGACTCCGATCCTAAATTATTTGCCTCGTATCTTGAGACTTTAAAAAGCATCTCAGAAAAAATTTCATTAGATAAAGCATTACGTGAGTTTGAATTTGCCCTTTTAGACTCTTTAGGCTACGGCATCCGTTTTGAGGATAAAGACGGAAATGCTTTGCAGTCAGGCTGTTTTTACCATTTTTTGCCTGATAGCGGTTTTATCAAAGTTTCTGACTGTAAATCAGTTTCAGAATCTGTGGAATTTTCTGAGGTTTTTTCCAGTGAAAAGCTTATCATGCTTTTAAATAAGCAATATCTAAGTGTCGATGTTTTAAAATGTGCGCAAAAAATTACAAATAAAGCTTTATCAACTCTATTAAACAATAAAGAAATAAAAAGCCGCGCTTATTATCGGGCGTTTTTACAGTCAAAGGATAAATAGATGGTCACTTTTTATAAACCTAAAGTTAAAACAATTACGCAAAAAGCTTTTGAAGTTGAATGCGTGGATTTGGATCTGCAAGGACGCGGCGTTGCCAAAAAAGATAATAAAACATGGTTTATTTATAATTTAATTCCCGGAGAAAAAGCCCGTGTAGTACCTGTTGCAGTAAAAGATAAAATCGGTGAAGCAAAGGTTACTAAATATATTTATAAGTCAGATAATAGAGCAAAATCACAGTGTCCTCTTGAGGAAAGCTGCGGCGGCTGTCCTTTAGCTTATATAAAAGAAAATGATTTACTTGCCTACAAAGTAAAAGGACTCTATCAGCTGTTAAAAAAATCAGGAGTTGCACTGAATGAGACTCCGTCTTTTGTTGTAAACAGCAATGCATTAAATTACCGCCGTGCCTGTCGATTGGCGATTCGCATCGATCATGGCAAAGTTACGGTCGGTTTTAGAGAAGGAAAATCGCAAAAATTAGTGTCACTTACAACCTGTAAGGTTTTAAGTGAAAGAATTAATGTAGCGATACCTAAAGTTGTCGAGCTTTTAAACAAGCTTCAAGGCAAGCGTAATTTAGGACATCTTGAATTTATTGATTCAGACGGTGCTCTTGGTATCTTTTTAAGGGTAACTGAAAATCTTTCTGATGCTGATTTAGAGATTATTGGATCTTTTGGTAAAGAAAATTCTTATGTAATAAGTGTCGGCATTCCTTACAAACATGAAATTGATTCAAGTGAGCAGATAAAAGAGATTTTACTTACGGATAAAGAAGATGCCCTTTTTATAAATGCTTCTGACTGTAAAATCATTTGTAAACCTACGGCTTTCGTGCAGGTTAATAAAGAAGTAAATAAAGATCTTATAAAGTTGGTTTTAGATGCGGTAAAACCGCATCCCGGCATGAAAGTTTTAGATCTTTTCTGCGGTCTTGGCAATTTTACTTTGCCATTGGCAAAAGAAGGCGCTGAAGTATTAGGCATTGATATCGTGTCATCAATGATTAAAGATGCACAAAAAAATGCAGAGTTAAACGATCTTCATAACGCTAAATTTGCAGTTGCCGATCTTGAGGATGAGTTTGAAAAACAGCAGTGGGCAAAAGTTAAATATGATGCCGTGGTTTTAGACCCGGGACGAATGGGCGCAAAGCGGGCCGCATTGTTTGTTTCAAAGCTTAAAATACCGAAAATTGTAATGATTTCGTGCAATCCTTTAGCTGCGTCACGCGATATTCGTGAATTAATTAAATCAGGGTATAAAATAACAGCATGGGGAGCACTTGACATGTTCCCGCGTACGTCCCATATTGAGTTAATGACTGTTTTTTCTTTGTGAGGAAAATCTAAGTGGTCGCTTTACGTGAAACTCATAGTGCCTCGTTTAATTTTGAAACTTGGGGTGAAAGATTAGATCTGCCTGCAAGTGAAAAAGATATTCTGCACCGCACTTACCTTTATGTTTTAGATAAGATGCACGCAACTGATAAAACTGTCATTGATAATTACTCACGCTTAACAGCTGAAATCGTCTCGATTTTACTTACCTTAAGCATGGATCTTGAATCTTATCAGGTGGCGTTTTTGTATCCTGCTTATGAAAAGAAAATTTTAAATGACGAAGAAATTAAGGAAACTTTCGGGCAATGCATTTGTAAGCTTTTACATAGCGTAAAGGATATGGAGGCAATCCGCTTCCTGCAGAATTTAAATTCGGATAAAACTACCGATCAGCAGGTAGACAGAGTGCGTCGCATGCTCTTATCCATGGTTGATGATGTAAGAGCGGTGGTAATAAAACTTGCCGAGCGTATTGCGGTAATAAGAGCGGCCAAAAATGCTGATGTAGCGACCCGTAATTTAATTGCTAAAGAAATTGCCAATATTTACGCACCTCTTGCTAACCGCTTAGGCATAGGTCAGCTTAAATGGGAACTTGAGGATCTGGCGTTTCGCTGTCTGCATCCTGATATTTATAGAGATATTGCCAATAAGCTTGATGAAAAGCGTATTGACCGTGAAAGATATATAGAAAACTTTGTAAAAGAATTAAAAGAGCTACTCGAAAGTTCGGGTATTCACGGTGAAGTTTACGGACGCCCCAAGCATATTTACAGTATTTGGCGCAAGATGCAGAAAAAGCATCTTGAGTTTAATGAGCTTTATGATGTTCGCGCCGTACGTGTCGTGCTTGAAAAGCTTCAGGATTGTTATGCGGCATTAGGTGTTATTCACACCAGGTGGCATCATATCTCAAGTGAATTTGATGACTATATCGCAAATCCTAAACCTAACGGTTACCAGTCAATTCATACCGTGGTGTACGGTGACGGGCATAAAGCAGTAGAAATTCAAATTCGTACTGCGGCAATGCATCAGATGGCAGAGCTTGGTGTCGCTGCGCATTGGAAATATAAAGAAGGCTCAGGTCAAGGCTCAGGTGTCGAGCAGCGCATCAATTGGCTGCGTAAGCTGCTTGCGTGGCGTGATGACATGGTTGAATCAGGTGCCCTTCTTGATGAGTTTCGTACCCAGGTTTTTGAAGATCGCGTTTATGTGTTTACTCCGCGTGGTGAGGTTGTTGATTTGCCGACAGGTTCAACACCGCTTGATTTTGCTTACCAGGTTCACACCATGGTAGGACATCGCTGTATCGGAGCTAAAGTTGACGGACGCATTGTCCCTTATACCTATAAGCTAAATACCGGAGAGCAGGTTGAAATAATTACCCAGAAAAATCCTAATCCTTCACGTGATTGGCTGAATCCTGATAACGGATTTTTACGTACGGCAAAAGCCCGTGCTAAGGTCTTATCTTGGTTTAGAAAAGTCGATCATGACAAGAATGTTGAAGAAGGATCTGATTTAATTGAAAAAGAGGTTTCGCGCCATGAACTTAACTTAAATAAAGATCAGGTCGCATCTTTAATTAAAGATAAGTTGTCGCGTTTTAATGTTAAAACAGTTGATGATGTTTATGCAGGAGTCGGTGCCGGTGACATTAAATTAAATCAGATCATAAGTTACCTTGAAGAACGGGTATCAAAAAATAAAGTTGCCGAAAAAGAAATCGGCATCGATGATTTGATGGCGACTAAAAATGCAGCTTTACTTAATAAGAGAAAACAGCATAAAGGTGCTATCATAGTTGACGGTGTCGGTAATTTAATGACGCATATTGCAAAATGTTGTCAGCCTATCCCTGGTGATGAGATTGCAGGTTTTGTAACGCAAGGACGCGGCATATCAATTCATAGAGCAGATTGCAGTACTTTTGCGGAGCTTAAAAAGAAAAATCCCGAAAGAGTTGTTACGGCAGAGTGGGGCAGTAACACATCAGCTGGCGGCTATACAATAACTGTAAGAGTCGTAGCTCAGGATTATTCAGGCCTTTTAAGAGACGTTACTACCATCATCGCCAATGAAAAGATTAATGTGCTCGGAGTTCGCTCTCACATAGATCGCTCAAAGGATTTGTCGATAATTGATATTGACATGATGATTGTTAATGTTGATTCAATGAACAGAATGATTACTAAACTAAATGATTTAGATAGAGTGCAGTCTGCTAAGAGAATGTAACTTAAAATTTTTAGGAATAAAAAATTATTAATTTTGGGAAAATAAGGTTTTATGTCATATTTTATTTATCGACTGGCTGATAAAGTTCGTTCTTATGAAGTCAGAAACTTAAATGATTTATTAGTATTTTTTAAAATAATTGTTTTTTCTTTAAAGACGTTGTTTATTAAACCTTTACAGGTAAGGCCTTCTTCAAAAGCACTTAACATTGGATTCATTTTTAGTGGGGGAATAGGAGATCAAGTAATAAGTGCTCAATGGGTGAAAGTTTTTATCGAAAAGCTTATTTCTCAAAATATTTCTTTTTATAGTGTATTAATGTTTCCAAAAGAAAAAAACGGGAAATTAATTACTTGCGGATTTTCAAGGATAGATAAAATTGCGACTCGTAGTTATTTAAATTTTCATAAATTTGATTTACTTATAGGTGTTGATCAATTTGTTAAAATTTATTCGATAAACTATAAATATTTAAATAAATATGCAAATACTTTAGTTAAAGATATTCACAAAGCCCAATCCTTTACACAAGATTTAATTCATTTTTCATCGCATGAGTATCATTATTCCGTGATGAATTATGCTTTAATGAAAAATTGGAATAGATATGATTTAATGGGAGCATGTGGTTTATGTGAATTTGGGAGAAAGACAATTCCATTTTTTTATATTAATCGTGATGAAAAACAAAAAGTATTAGAAAAGTTTAATTTAAATAAAACAAATTTTATTACCATCCATACAGGTGTTGGAGATATTCCCAATATTGGGATTTCTGATTTGTCAAATAAAAACACTATAAAACAGTATGCTACAAGATGTATTCCTCTTCCATTATGTGAAAAAATAGTTACTTTATTGAAAATAAAGGTGCCAAATGTTTGTGTTGTGCAAATTGGAGAGCCTGATAGTTTACTTATTTCAAATGTAGATATCCAATTGGTTGGGAAAACCTCTTTTGAGGAAAGCCTTTATTTACTAAATTCATCACAGTGTCATATTGATAATGATGCCGGTCTAATCCACATTAGGCATGCTATGAATAAAAGATCAGTGGTTTTATATGGACCTACTGCTGCAGATTTTGTTGGCTATGAAAATGATATAAATATTCAAGGAAGTTGTACCCCTTGTATGTGGCTGTCTTCAGATTGGAATGTTAATTGTTTTAAAGGGTATAACGAAGCTTTATGTATGTCACAGATAAATGCCAATAAAGTAGTAGATGGTGTATGTACGATTATTGGTGATATTAATTAGTTGTAGAATAAGTTATCTGATTATTTATCAATATTATAATTATATGAAAATTATTCATAATTTATAATTAGTTATATATTTTGATGTATTATATTTTAGGCTTGTCTATGATATAATCTACGTTTAATTTTTGATTGAACGGAGTTTTTCATGTCTGCATCTCCTGTAAAGCTGATTTTTGTTACCGGCGGCGTGGTTTCATCCTTAGGTAAAGGTATCGCTGCCGCATCTTTGGCTGCGCTGCTTGAAGCTCGTGGCATCAAAGTAACCATGTTAAAACTTGATCCTTACATTAATGTTGATCCGGGCACTATGAGTCCGATTCAGCACGGTGAGGTATTCGTAACAGAGGACGGTGCGGAAACAGATTTGGATTTAGGACATTATGAGCGCTTTATTCGTACCAAGATGTCCCATCGCAACAATTTCACTACTGGCCGTATTTATTCAGATGTCATCAGAAAAGAGCGCCGTGGTGATTATTTAGGCGCTACCATTCAGGTTATTCCCCATATTACCAATGCCATCAAAGAGCGTATTTTGGCAGGTGCTGAAGGCAACCAGATTGCTTTAGTTGAAATCGGCGGTACTGTCGGTGATATTGAGTCTTTACCTTTCCTTGAAGCAATCCGTCAGCTTGCCGTTGATATTGGACGTGAAAATGCTTTATTCATGCATTTGACCTTGGTTCCTTATTTAAAGACCTCAGGCGAAGTAAAGACCAAGCCTACTCAGCATTCTGTGAAAGAATTGCTTTCTATTGGCATTCAGCCTGATATTCTTATTTGCCGCTCCGAAGGTTCAATTCCGCCTCATGAGCGCCATAAGATAGCAATGTTCTGTAATGTGCCTGAACGTGCGGTCATTTCCTTAAAAGACGTTGACTCAATTTATAAGATCCCGGCTTTACTTAAGAGCCAGTACCTTGATGAGTTTATCGTTAATCGCTTTGGCATTGAATGCAAAGAAGCCGATTTATCAGAATGGGAGCAGGTATTGTTCCAGCAGGCAAATACCGTAGGCGAAGTTACCATCGGTATGGTTGGTAAATACGTTGAGCTTCCTGATGCCTATAAATCGATTAATGAGGCTTTAAAACACGGTGGTCTTAAGAATCAGTTAACCGTCAATATTAAATACATTGATTCTGAGGATGTGGAAGTTCGCGGTACTGAAATGCTGCAGGGTGTTGATGCTATTTTGGTTCCGGGCGGATTCGGCAGTCGCGGTATTGAAGGCAAGATAATTGCAGCCCGTTATGCGCGTGAAAACAATATTCCGTATTTGGGCATTTGCCTTGGCATGCAGGTGGCAATTATTGAATATGCCCGCGATGTCGCAGGTATGCAGGGAGCTAATTCAACCGAATTTGATCCTAAGACTGCTTATCCTGTAGTCGGTCTTATTACTGAATGGATTGATGAAGAAGGAAAGGTTGAGAAGCGTTCGGATAAGTCTGATTTAGGCGGAACTATGCGTCTTGGCGGCCAGCTTTGCCATTTAAAACAGGGGTCAAAAGTTCGCGCGCTTTACGGCAAAGATGATATCGTAGAGCGTCACCGTCATCGTTACGAAGTAAACGGTAAGCTTATTTCCAAGTTAACGGAAAAAGGACTTTCAATTGCCGGTTTGTCAACAGACAATAAGCTTGTAGAAATTGTTGAAATTCCTTCACATCCGTGGTTTATCGGTGTTCAGTTCCATCCTGAATTTACCTCTAATCCGCGTGAAGGTCATCCGCTGTTCTCCGGTTTTATTAAGGCGGCTAAACAGTATCAGGATCTACAGCATAACGCTTAATTATATTAGGCAAGGCAGATATCATGGCCATGAAAGTTATTTCTTTTTGCCTGCTTATAGCCATAGGTTTTCTTTCCTATGACATATGGGCGGGGAGAAACGGGCTTAAGCAATATGAGGAGATATCTGCCAATTTGCTTAAAGCGCAGCAGCAGTCTGCTAAGTTGCAGGATCGAAATCAGGCGGTTATTGATGAGCTTAATGATTTAAAGCAAGGAAATACCGCTATTGAAGAGCTGGCGCGTACTGAGCTGGGACTTATTCGTGAGGATGAGACCTTTTTCCGAATTTTAGGTGATAAATAATAATTATAAAAATTCATGGATAGCTTAAAGCTTGATGTCGTTATTCCGGCAGCCGGTGTCGGTAGTCGTATGGGAGCAAAAGTTCCTAAACAGTATTTAATGTTGGGAACTAAAACTATTTTAGAGCGTACCCTGGAAATCTTTCTAAACTCTCCCCTTATTAATCGCGTTATTGTGGTTATCAGCAAAGATGATGAAATATTTCAAACCCTTGAAATCGATTCACCCAAACTGCTTATAGCCTATGGCGGAAAAGATCGTGCTGACAGTGTCAGATCAGGTCTTAACCAAGTTACTACAGACTGGGTTTTAGTTCATGATGCTGCCCGTCCTCTCTTGACTTTAGAAGATTTAGCTATCTTGGTGGTAAGAGGGCGAGAAAGTGATTGCGGAGCTATTTTGGCAGCTCCGGTTGCTGATACCTTAAAAAAATCTGACGGAAACGGTAAGATCGCACGGACTGTCGTAAGAAAAAATGTATATCGGGCTTTAACTCCGCAGTTTTTTAAAACCGATCTGCTTGTTAAAGCATTGGATGAGGCTGCTAAAGAGCATGCTGAAATTACCGATGAGGCTTCGGCTCTTGAGTTTTTGGGCTACCATCCCCTTTTGATTGAAGGCAGATCAGATAATATAAAAATAACTAACAAAGCTGATTTACGAATGGCAAAAGCTTTGGTTAAATTAAGAGAAAGATCAAATAAGTTTAAAGCGGTTTAATTTCATGAAGATACGAGTAGGTCACGGTTTTGATGTTCATTGTTTTGGAGGCGAAGGTCCTTGTACTTTAGGTGGAGTTAAAGTTCCCTATGAAAAAGGACTTATAGCTCATTCAGACGGTGATGTGCTTATTCATGCTGTGTGTGATGCGATATTAGGAGCCTTGGCTCTAGGAGATATCGGTCATTTCTATCCGGATAATGATGATAAGTTTTTAAATATCGATAGCCGTATTCTACTGCGGGATGTGTATTTAAAAATAAAGACATTAGGCTTTGTGATTGGAAATGTCGATGTAACCGTGCTTGCCCAAGTTCCGAAACTTGCCCCGTATGAACATAAGATGAGAGAGAACCTTGCTGAGGATTTGCAAACTGATTTGCAAAATGTCAGTATAAAGGCTACAACTACTGAAAAGCTCGGTTTTGTGGGAAGGAAAGAAGGAATTGCCGTAGAGGCTGTGGTATTACTTGAGCGTAAGGATTAAGGGTTTACTTTGAATATATTTTCATATTTATATGAGTTATGCATAAAGCTTGCCAAACATCCTAAAGCAGTGTGGTTTTTATGCATCAATAGTTTTATTGAATCGATTTTCTGGCCGATTCCTCCTGATGTAATGTTAGCTCCGATGTGCCTTGCAAGGCGCAGCCATGCATTGCAGTATGCTGCTCTTACTGTTATTACCTCAGTTTGCGGCGCGGCATGCGGATATTACTTAGGTTATTTTATTTACGATCCTTATATTGCCGATATCATCACATGGCTTAATTATGAGTCATCCATGGAAACCGTACGCCATTGGTTTACTATGAAATACGGTATTTTAATGATTTTTATTGGAGCTTTTACTCCGGTTCCGTATAAGGTTATTGCCGTTACTTCAGGCGTAGTGGCTGCAGAAAGTGTTGCCAATACTGGCAGTGCCGGTATGCTTACTATCGTAAACTTCCTTTTAGTTTCGATAGTGGGACGCGGTTTGAGGTTTTTCCTTGAAGCCGGAATTATCATGTTAGGCGGAGAGCGTATGGAAAAAGCTCTGCGCCGTTATATTGATATTATCGGTTGGCTGTGCGTGGCATTAGTTGCACTTTATATCGCTTATGAAATGTTGTGGAATGAATAATCATGCATAAAATTTTACTTTTATCCGTTATTGTTGCCGGAGTTATTGCCGGAGGCTGTGCCACTTCAAATCGCGATTATTCAGCATCAAGCCTGGTTGTGGATGTAACCGATCCTCATTCAACGGTAAGCGCACCGACTGCCGTTGTCAAACAATACAATAAAAACGGACAGGTTGTTAATGCCAGTGTTTCTTCAAGACAAAATCAAAAGCAATCACAGGTAAGCTATGTAAATAATGAAAATATTAATAACGTAGCTTTGGAAAATAATTCCGTTTCTAATGCAAAAAGCAGCGGAGCGTTAGAGCCTGTTGCTGTTAATTCTGCTACTGTGGCTACATCTAATTTAAATGTCGCTGTAAGCTCTTCAGTAAATAACATAAATGCAGCCGATCGTTATCAAGTAGTTAAAGGCGATACTCTTTATTCAATAGCCTTTCGTTATGGACTTGATTATCGCGATTTAGCTAAGAAAAACGGGATTGAGCCTCCGTATAACATTGCGGTAGGTCAGATTTTGGCACTTAATTTAAGCAGCGCAAAAGCTCCTGAGTACATTGTAAAAAAAGGTGACACCCTTTATTCCATCGCAAAAGCTAACGGTCAATCAGTCGACTTTTTAGCAGGAGTTAATGATTTAACTCCTCCTTATACTCTTGAGGTTGGTCAGAAATTATCTTTAGCAAGACATAACGGCAATAGCGCAACAGTTGCTAAAGTAGAAAATACCGTACCGGTCGCGGGAGAAAAAGAAGTTGAAGCCTCAACTTCATCAAAAGAAACTGCAGCAAAAGCACAAAAAGAAGAGAAAGTTTCTACTGTAGCTACAACTCCTGTAGTAAGCGGTAAAGCTCGTACGGTAAGCGGAGTTTCCTGGACATGGCCTACGCAAGGTAAAGTTGTAAAGCAATTCTCACTTGCAGAGCATGGCAATAAAGGCATTGATATCGCAGGAACACGAGGTCAGCAGGTTTTAGCCGCATCTGACGGACAGGTCGTATACGCGGGCAATGCTTTGCGCGGGTATGGCAATCTTGTGATTATTAATCATGATAACGAGTTTTTATCTGCTTATGCACACAATGATGTATTACTTGTCAAAGAAGGACAGAAAGTAAAGCGCGGACAGCAGATTGCTAAAATGGGCTCTACTGACGCATCCTCAGTAGGGCTGCATTTTGAAATCCGTTATCGCGGGCAGTCAGTAAACCCGATTAAATATTTGCCCAAATAAAGGCTAAGGCTGTAACGAGTGACAACGTCAGATAAATTTGAACCAAGCGATCTTGAATTAAACAGAATTCAGGAAGAAGAGCAGGAAGTTTCTTCAAGTTTTGAAGAAAAAGATATTCCTGTTCCATCTTTTAGCGGTGATTTGCTTGTTTCATATATAAGCTCGGTAAGACGTTATCCTTTGCTTTCTCAGGAAGATGAGGTAAGACTAGGTCGTCTTGTACAGCAAGGTGACGTTAAAGCTCGTAATTCTATGATCACGTCAAACCTTCGTTTGGTTATAAAAGTAGCTCGAGACTATCGTACTCGCGGCGTTCCGATGCTTGACCTCATAGAAGAGGGTAATTTAGGTCTAATTCATGCGGTAAATAAATTTGATCCTGAGCGTGGTTTTAGGTTTTCAACCTACGCAACCTGGTGGATCCGTCAGGGCATTGAACATGCGGTGATGAATCAGTCGCGTTTAGTGCGCTTACCTTTTCATGTCATAAAGGATTTGAATCAGGTTTTAAAGGTTAAAAAGAAGCTGCAGGAAAAAGCGCACGGACAGGCAGTGGCTGTTAAGGATATAGCAAAAGAGCTTGATATTGATGAAGATAAAGTGCGTTCAATGCTTGTAGTAGCTGAAGGTATATCAATATCAGATCTAAATGTTAAAAATAAAGATAGTGAAAAAAATGTATCCTTGCTTGATCTGCTTGCTGATGAAAAAACACCTACTCTTGAAGAGCAGTTTGGTAATACTGAAATTGAAAAATTATTAAGATCGTGGATCGATTCTTTAAATGAAAGACAAAAAATCATTGTCATTCATCGCTTTGGTATCAATGACAATGATATCAAGACATTAGAAGAGATAGGCGAAATGTTGCATCTTACTCGTGAGCGCGTAAGACAATTGCAGAAAACCGTGCTTATTTCGCTTAAAAAATTTCTTAAAAATTATGGATTTTAGTTTTTAAGATAGTTTTTAATTTGCTCGTTGATATCAAATTGTTTTAATAATTCAGGATCCGGATCCACATAAGGCTTATCAATAAATTTTCTTAGATTTACTTTATCAATATCATCAAAAGATAAGATATTTTCTTTAAACTTATAAAGATTATTGGCATTTAAATCGCGGTTGGTGATGATTTTCTTTTTAAGAGCAAGAGCTTCTGCTGTTCTAAATGAAAGCCCTTCATCAGGAGATAGTCTATAGAGGTCAATAATTAGTTTTGCATTTGCAAAATTGCGTAAATATTGAGAATAATTAACAGGATCTGTATTTACTTTAGAATCATTAATTTTTAGGTCAAAAAGTTGATTTAGGTTTCGCTTTACTTGTGATCTTTGTTCTTTATCAAAAACAACAAAATCTATATAAAATTTTAGATTGTATTTATTGAATTTTATTAAAAGTTCTTTTAAAAAAGACAATATTGCACTATTGGCACCTCCTAAGAAATAAATATCATATTGATCTTGCTTTGCTGATGATTTCAAATTATTTAATGAATAAAAATCGACACTATTGACCCAATAATTGATCTTTAGCTGTAAAGAATCTTTTAATGAATAGGTTTCGAACAATACATTTTTAAACTTATGTTTGTTTTTTGTAATAAAATTTTTATGTTTTTTGCTCATAATCATATCGTGGTATCTGGATATGATTTTTGCATTGGGATATATTCTATTAAGATATTTTATAAAAGATAAAGAAAAGCAGTTATAAACAATACATATTTTTGTATCAAAATTTTTAGAATTTTTTAAATTGTCTAAAAACCATAAATAGTCGCTTACAAATGTTGAAAAATCAAAATGAATATTTGTAAATTTATAGTTTTTTGTATGAAATTTTATTAAATCAAAAAGATGAAATGTTGACAAAGTTATTATTTTTATTTGGTGGGTATCATGTAATAATGTATCAGAAACTATTTTTCTGTAGGAGCATAAAGGAGCTCTAAATTTTTTTCTGCATATATAAATAAAAAAAGATTTTATTTTTTCATTTAGAGAATGACATTCTTTATTTTTAAAATAGTAATACTCATTCTTATTATTTACGATATCACTCAGCTTTATCTCTCTTAGAGATTTTTTTATTATGCAATTTTGAAATACATTAGAAATTGATGGAAAAATATCATTCGGGGATATATTTTTTTTGTCACTTTTATTAATAATAACTAATCTTATTTCGTTGTAATTCATTTTAAATATTCTCTATAAATTTAAAACTACTATTAGCTTTGTCATTTTAAGATTTCGAGTTTTTGTTATAAAATTTAACTCAAGATCTTCTTGGTAAGAATTTTGGGATATTTTAAAATAGTTTTGTATTTAACTTTTATTCCATTTGATAAATTTCTCGTAAAACAAATAAGATGTTCATTCAATTCCATGAGATGCTAAATAAGTATTAAAATTGAATAAATCTAAATCTCTTTTAGAATAAGTTGCGTTAAAGTTTTGTAAAAATTGTTCTAACTCTCTGTTATCAATAATAATATTTTTATTGCTATCCTCTTTTACAAACAAAATATTTTTTGGAGTGTAAAAAGATTCTTTTTGTATTATTTCTCTATTTGTAATAATTTTTTTATTAAAAATAATACCCTCAGGAATTCTAAAAGAATATCCTTCATTTGTTGAGAATCTGTAAAAATCAACAATTATATTGTTATTATCATTTAAAAGCTTTATGTATTCAATATAGCTAATATATTGTATTACTTTAATAGCGTCATACTTAAAATTTATATTAATCTGTTTTATTGAGTTAATTTGAGATGAAGATAGATTATTTAGTACAAAATAAAAATTAATTTTAACTTTAGCAGAAAATAGAATATTTGCTAATTGTACAAGTGTATTAAATCTTTCTTTATTTACAACTCCAAGAAAAAAGGCTTTATTTTCATTAAATTTGTATTGTGGATTATTTTGATTAATGATTTTATCTACATTTATAGTGTTTGGTATATATTTTATTTGATGATTGATTGCGTCATAGAGACTGTAACTTTCTATATGAATATTAGGTTTGTTGGACGCAAAATCTTGTAGTTTTTTAAGCCCTGATAAATTAATGTATCCGCTATCGAAGCAATCAATGAATCTTACATATATGGCGCTCTTGGGGTATAAATTTATTAACATTTTAATAAATGTTAAATTAGTTGTATTCATACAAATTATAGATTTAGTATTTAAATCTTGAAATAATTTTATTTTTGATATTATATAAAGTATATATAAGTACAAATTAAACTTATTTTTGTCTATGAGTCTAATTGTGTGAAAAGATGTTTTATTTAACAAATCACTATTAAATTGACTTCCATATATAGCGTTGATTTCTGGAGATTGCATAATAAGTTTGTATATTGTGCGTTCTTTAGAAAAAATTAGCCTTTTAAGCTCTGAGGTTACAGACCACCTTTTTCTGCAAATATTTATTAAATGTAATAAAGCCCCTAAATCCTTTTTTATATCTTTTCTAATTAAGAAATAATTTTTTTTTGAAAATATATCTGCAATAGAAGGACGTTTATTAGATATCATGATGTTTATATTATGATATCCATACTTAATGGTTGAGATTGATAAATTCTTGGTCAATATAATAATATTTTGATTTTTCATTTTAAAGATTCTAACTGTTTAATTTATAAAGAATATTTTCTAAAATTTTAAAGGCCTGTATAGGGGTGGTTTCTTCAATATTGATTTTTTGCAGAAACTTTATTAATTCTAGGTGGTTGTCCTTTCTTTTTGACGCATTATATAAATTATTTTCATTTTTTGATAAAACAGGTGTCACAGTTTCATTTTTATTGAAATATTGACTGTTTTTCACTTTATTGGAGTTGAAATTGGATGTTTTTTCTCTTTTGTTTAAAGCTGTTGAAATAACTTCATAAGGTAGACCTGCTAGTTTTGCTACCTCTATACCAAAAGATTTTGATTGTTTACCTGTTTCTGCATGATACAGGAAATAAATTTGTCCATTTTTCTCTTCAGCATTAAAGCAAAGATTTTTAGCGTTAGGGAATTTTTCAGCAAGATCTGTAATTTCAGTGTAATGAGTTGAAAACAATGTTAGAGGTTTTAATTTTTCACAAAGATATTCAACTATAGATTGAGCTATAGACGATCCTTCTTCGCCACTGGTGCCTCGTCCGACCTCATCCATCAACACTAAGCTTTGATATGTAGCATTATTAAGAATTGTTGCTGTCTCTTCCATTTCAACCATAAAGGTTGAACGCCCAGAAGCTAAATCATCTGATGCTCCGATACGAGTAAAAATACGATCGATATCTCCGATTATAGCTTTTTTAGCAGGTACAAACGATCCGATACGAGCCATTATCGCAATTAATGCATTTTGGCGCATGAAAGTCGATTTTCCTCCCATGTTAGGACCTGAAATGACGGCTATACGCTTGTCTTTTCCAAGTTCTAAATTATTTGTCATAAACGGAGAATCAGATAATGACTCAACTACGGGATGCCGTCCTTCTTTAATTTCAATGTAAGATTCATTTACAAGAGTAGGGCGGGTGTAGTTATTGCTTTCTGCTTCTTTGGCAAAAGATAAAATAACGTCAAGAAAAGATAGGGATGCTGCTAGATTTGTAAGATCTCCTAAATTTTGTTGTAACTTTTGCAAGATATTTTCATAGAGCTCTTTTTCGATAATCAGAGACCTGCTTTGAGCGTTTAAGGTTTTTTCTTCAAGTTCTTTAAGTTCAGGTGTTATAAAACGCTCGTTATTTTTTAAAGTTTGGCGTCTTATGTAATCTTCAGGAACTTTTGCAGAGTGAGTTTTAGGAATATCTATGTAGTAGCCGTGTACTTGATTGAAATTTACTTTAAGTGAGGAAATTCCGGTACGTGCCTTTTCTCTATCTTCAATTTCCTTAAGCCCCTTAGCAGATCCTGACATCAACTCTCGAAGCTCATCAAGCTCAGTGTTGTAGCCGTCAGCTATAACGTTGCCTTCTCTTAATAAAGAAGCTGGTTCCTCAGCAATAGCATTATAAAGTAATTCATAAATTTGCGGTAGCGGATTTAGTTTATCATTAAATGCTTTGAAGCTTTCTCCTTCAATGAAATTTAAAGAATCTTTAATTTGTGGGGTTAAAAAAAGGGCTTCGCGTAATTTTGCAAGATCACGAGGTCTTGCTGAATTTAAACCGATACGGGCTGTTATTCTTTCTAAATCGCCGATTTCACTTAAGTATTTACTTAAATTATCTTTTTCGGATGAATTTATAAGCTCTTCAACAAGGTTTAAACGATTTTCAATTAGTTGATTGTTGCGTGACGGCTCTACTATAAAACGCTTTAAAAGTCGGCTTCCCATTGCCGTATGTGTTTTATCTAAAATACTTAATAACGATCCGTAAGATTCGCCGCGTAAGTTGGTTAAAAGCTCAAGATTACGCTGAGCACATTTATCTAAAATAACTGATGCTGAATTTTCATCACGGCTTATAGATTTTATATGCTGTAAGGAAACGTTTTGTGTATCTTTTACATAGGCAAGAAGAGCACCGGCTGCACAAATTCCTTCATCTAAGTCTTCAATATCAAAACCGATTAAACTGTTAGTGCCAAATTGTTTACATAATAGGTTATATGAACCTTGGAAATCAAAATACCAAGGGGCAAGTTTCTTTTTACAAACTATATCGTATAAAAGAGCATTTGTAATTTTAAGATTTTCAGGTATAAGAATTTCAACAGGTGTATTTTTATCAAGAAGTAACCTTAGGCTTTTTTCATTTGCCGCAATAGCAGTTTTAAATTTTCCGGAGCCTAGACTTAACGTTGCAAATCCGTAAAAACGCTTACCTTTAAAAATACATGCAATTTGATTGTCAGAGCGATCTGGTGCTATTCCTTCATCTATTACAGTTCCTGGGGTGATGATTTTTGAAACTTTGCGAACCATCATTCCTTTAGCTGTCGCAGGATCTCCTATTTGTTCGCATATTACGGCAGATTCTCCGAGCTTTATAAGTTTTGCAAGATATCCTTCAACAGAGTGAAAAGGGACTCCAGCCATAGGAATAGGATCGCCGTTGTTGGTTCCTCTTCGCGTTAAGGTCAGATCGAGTAATTCCGATGCATTTTTAGCGTCATCATAAAAAAGCTCATAAAAATCGCCGAGACGATAAAAAACTAAAGTGTTTGGATATTTCTTTTTAATTTCAAGATATTGACGCATCATTGGCGTAACTTTTTCTGACGGAGTGCGCATTTATGATTTTCTTACCTTATTAAAAGTTTTAATTATTTGCTTTTTGAGTATATTTGTTTGTAAGATTGTGAGTTAATTACAAATTGTAATTATGGACTAAAAGTTAGATGATGTAAAAAAAACATGCTGAAGTTTATATAATTTTAGCTCTGTTACAATAAATCATTGATCAAATCATAAATCGCCTCGTTTTTCAAATCCTGAAAAACGAAACAAAAAATTTAGGAAGTGATATAGCTTAATGAGCAATAGCCTGCTTTGTAGCTTTGATTTTGTTGTTGGTATATTCAACAACATCTTTAATGACTAGCTTTTTTATTGCGGAAATGAGTGTGTCCATTGTCGCAAAGTTAGGTTTGTCTTTTTTGACAGGAAGCATTATCACATCAGATTTGATTTTCTTACTGCTAATACTGTCACCCCAAAAATACTTGTGTTTGAGACTACGATTTACACAAGTTACTAAACCTAAAAAAACATTTTCATTTGCTGGTTGATGCTTTTTCAAATATAGGGTTAAGTTATGGCTATCATTAGAAAAAAAGTCTTGTTTTTGGTAAGTTACAATGAATATTTGAAAAATATCATATACCTCGATCATAAATCCCACACACTTTGCGCACTAAATCCCATTTACACTTCGTTCACCTAATTTCACTAACTTCGATCAGTCATTATTTTTTATATTTACTCCCATTCCACAATGAATTTGCGGCACTTTAGCCGTTTTAATTGTGGAGACTTTATTATGAGTCAAGGTAAAAATACAGAGCCCAATAAGCTCAGAAACATCTGCTGCCAAATTTTGTTGGGTGGAAGCAGCAGGTATATCGCAGAGCGTTTAAATTGCTCCGCATCATCGGTTCTTAACTACACAGCGCGGCTTCGTTATGCCGGAATTGATTCTTTAGATCGATTGAGCGCGTTATCTGATGAACAGTTACACGACATAATTTATAAACAAGGAAAATGCTTGAGATCATGTAAAAAGGAATCATTAACAATCAAGCAATTATCCGATAACTTAACTCAGTCATCAGCTGTTTTACATCCTGATTATCAAAAATTCGCCGACGAATATTTTGACCGACGCCGCAAGGTTCAATTTTTATATACCGAGTACTTGGAGCAATGCTCGGAGCAGAATAAAAGCTGCGTTTCCCGTACTACCTTTTATCGACATTTGAATCAAATAATAAAGCAGCAATGCACCATAAAACCGATAATGAAACAAGAACACGTCTACGGTGCAGAGCTGCTTATCGACTACACCGGCAGCACTTGCAATTTATTGCAGTCTGACGGTACTTTTAAATCATACAGCATCTGTGTCCTGACATGGGCGGCAAGCAACTATATTTATGCCGAGCTTATTCCGCAGCAGACCTGTGAATGCACCTGTAATGCGATAAGTCATGCTTTATGTTTCTTCGGCTGTCGACCGTCAGTATTGGTCAGCGATAATGCCAAAAGCATGGTTCTAAGGCATGCGACCGGACGAGACGTGATTTTAAATCCTTCATTTGAGTATTTTCTGCAGCGCTGCGGCATCATTTTGGATGCCAATAATCCTTTTTCACCGACATCCAAAAGCAGTGTGGAGTTGTCCGTCCGTATGATACAAGAACGGGCGCTGCCGCGACTTTATACCGGAGCCGTAAAACCTCTTAGCGAATATAACCGCGAATTATTAGTCTTAATTAATCAATACATAAACAGCGTGGGTTTTAGAAACAACTGCAGCGGTACTTCACGTAAGGAGTTATTTTTAAAATATGAAAAACCGGCGGCAGCTCCGCTGATGCGGGATTTACCTTTATATATCGAGCATATTCCCTTACTTAAGGTAAAGCCTTATTACCGAGTTAAAATCGACGGCTGCTCTTACTCCGTTCCTTATCACTTAATCGGTGAGTTCGTTGATGCCGATATCTCAGGATCTACGGTCAAGATTTACCACAAAGGAATTTTAGTCGCATCTCATCCTAAAGCCATAGCGAACAAAAAGGATGTTTTAAATCCCGATCATATGCCTGAAAATCACCGCGCGGTAAGAGACAAACGTTTAAAGTATCAAAACGTTCAGGATATCTTAGATAATGCACAGCCTTTAAGTGATGTTTTGTGTGCTTGCTGCCGCGTCTTTACCGACCGTTTCGGCATGAGCCGCAAAGATTTTTGTATTTACCTCATTAATCTTTATAAGCGTAAACGTTATGAAAAAGAGATCTTTGATGAAGCGTTGAACCGATTAATGACCGAGCCTGTCGCTAAATGGAACTCGTATTTGCTCAACGATATTCTCGATGACATCAGACTGTATCAACGCAATCATTACGGTGATTATGAACGACAAAGCGTTTTAGGCTTCGTTGAAACCGGCTCTGCTTTTTTGCGCGGTAAAAAAGCCTTTGACAACCACGATAAGGAGTAGCGGTCATGGCCCAAATGATGCAGCAGCAACGCGATTTGCTTATAAAACTAAGAGAGTTACATCTTAACGGCTTTGCCGAGATGTTGGAAACCCAATTTAATAATCCGGATATTTATGCCGAAAGTACATTCGAAGAGCGCTTAAACTTATGCCTTGATGAACAGGAAGCGTATGTTAAAAACAGACGCTACGCCAACCTTATCAAAAAGGCCAAACTTAAGGATAAACTATCCTTAAACGACATAATGAAAGCACCGTCTCCGGGATTATCTAAAGAACAGCTCAAAGTACTGGCGTCCAACACTTGGATAACCAATCCGCAGAATATCATTATCCAAGGCGCATGCGGTGTCGGTAAAACGGCATTATGCTGCGCTATCGGCTTTAATGCCTGTAAAGCACAAATGAGTACCTACTATTATCGTACCTCAGATTTGCTTGAAGAGCTGGAGAGTCTAACGGCTTACACTGCCAAGATGAAACTTATTAAAAAGCTATCTGACGCTAAAGTTTTGATCCTGGATGACTTCGGGACTACAAGACCTAGCGTGAACTCGCTTACCGGATTCTTTTCCATTATTGACAATCGTACCAAAACTAATCCTACAGTGATTGCAACAATGTTAAAGAGTACGGCTTTCATCGACTACTTAGGAGGAGAACAAATGGCTGAATCAATAACCGACAGATTGTTGAATCCGAGTATTCGCATTACGCTTCAAGGAGAATCCAGAAGAAAAAGATGTAATCTAATCTGATAAAACGACTCCCGAGATAACTCTCGGGAGCTATTAATGATCGAAGTTAATGAGATTAAGTGCACGAAGTGGTATGAAATTTTATGCTCGAAGTTAATGAAAATAACTGAACGAAGATCTTAGTATTTACCCCGGATCGCCTGATTTTTTATGTAGTATAGCAG
>NZ_GL831016.1 GCF_000188195.1 Succinatimonas hippei YIT 12066 | reverse complement strand
ATTTTTCATATGCTTAAGGACATGGATATGAAAAGTATTTGTTATTTTTTTATTAAGAGGAGTTTGTTGCAATAAAAAAGCCGTACGTAAAACTATACGCACGGCTTAATCATTTATTTATATTCCCTTAACTACGCGGTTTATAGTTTGGATTCGGCTCGGGGATCCTTGCTTTGACGTCAATTTTCCATTGATCAAGCAAAGACTTAAGCTCTTGAACAATGTCAGGATGTTCGGCGCTGACGTCTTTGGTTTCTCCGACATCATTGTAGATATCATAGAGTTCAAGCTTTTCATCTTCGAAAAACTCTATAAGCTTCCAATGTCCTTTGCGTACTGAGCATCCCGGAGTGCATCCTTGATTTGAGTAGTGAGGATAATGCCAGAAGATCGGGCGATCATCCAAACCATCCTGAGTCGAATGCTCCAGAAGCGGAAGAATGCTGACTCCGTCCATATGCTGCTCCGGCATAAGCGGTAAACCGGCAGCTTCGAGTAAAGTAGGATAAAAGTCAGTTGAAGTTACCGGAGTCTCGATCATGGTATTCGGAGCAATGTGTCCGGGCCAACGAATGATCAAAGGTTCACGGGTACCGCCCTCATACATCCAGCCTTTGCCTTCACACAACGGCTTATTGGTTGTAGGAGATCCTTCTGCAGTAGCTAATCCTCCGTTATCACTGTAGAAGATAACGATAGTATCGTTTTCAAGGCCTTCAGCTTTAAGGCAATCAAGAACTCTGCCTATATTGGTATCAAGATTTTCTACCATAGCGGCATAAATCGGATTGCTCTGTATTGTACGACGCAAGATCTTTTCATCCTTTTTATGCTCGCACGGGAAATAATCTCCTTCAACGAAAGGATTGATTTTATCAAGTCCCAACATTCTGGCCTTTTTACGATACTTCTCTACCAGCTCTTCGTGACATTCAATCGGAGTATGCACGGCATAATGAGATAAGTACATAAACCACGGTTTATCGTCGTTTTTACTGCCTTTAATCAGTTTTATGGCTTCATCTGTAAGTCTGTCGGTCAGATATTCTCCTTCGGGACCGTCTTCAAGGGTCTCAATGCCGTAGGGAGAAAAATAGCCGTTAAAAGGATGACCGAAGTGACAGCCTCCGATATTGACGTCAAAGCCGTGTTTGTCAGGGTAAGTGTCAAAGCGTTCTTCATTATGTTTTGACAGATGCCACTTTCCGACGTGCCAGGTCTTGTAGCCGCCTTGTTTTAAGGCTTTTGCTAAAGATATTTCGTCAGTACTCAAATGATCAATGTAAGGCACGTCGGCAAGTTTTCCTTCAGAGTGTCCACCGATCCATTGGGTGAGTCCTAAGCGTGCCGGATATTTTCCCGTTAAAATACTGGCACGGGTCGGTGAACAAACCGGGCAGGATGCGTAAGCATCCGTAAATCTTGCGCCTTCAAGAGCCAGAGCATCAATGCGCGGAGTTTCATAAAAACTGCTGCCGTAACAGCCGGTATCTGTCCAGCCGTAGTCATCTAACAATATAAATAGGATATTAGGTTTCTTATTCATCTTACTTTTCCTCTAATTTAGCGGCTACTTTGGAGTGATAGTGTTCGTTGATGTATTTTTCATAAATAGGTTGTACTTTTAAGTGCATTATTATGCATATGACGGCACAGATAGCTGTTGTTCCGAGGAAGTAGGTCCAGAAGTCTGGAGATACCACATCATCGGCATAGGCAAGGCCAACCTTTGAAAATACTACGTAAATTAAAGTTGCGCAGGACAGCAGAATGCAAGAGGTTAAAATCGCATAGTGCCATGCATGCATGTCAATAATAGCGACACGTTTTTCACTGTAGGCTGCAGCCGGAGCCGGAGCAACGATTCCCCAGATGACAAGAATGGCCAATTCAATGCAGAACAGAATTCCATAAACATGCATCCAATGGATTTTGACTAAGTCATTGAATTGGAATACCAAGAGATAGTAGGCAATGATGTGACCGATAATCGTAATTTTAGCGGCAACACCGGGAACGTGAATATGCTTTGCAAATAAACCTATCAAAACAAGGCAAACGATAGGAATAGCAATAAATCCGGTAAATTGCTGCAAGAAGATAAACAAGCCGTTAGGCGCATATACTAAGAACGGAGCGATGCCGATAGTAAATACGGAGCAGATAATACCGAAAATCTGTGAAATGCGGATCACCTTGGAGTCATCGGCTTTCGGATTTATGAAAGGCTTGTATATATCAACGGCAAATAAAGTTGCAGCTGAGTTAAGTAATGAATTGTAAGTTGAGAACACTGCGCCTAATAAAACGGCAACGAAAAGGCCGAGCAGAGGAGCAGGTAAAATATCTGCAACTAATGTAGGATAGGCAATATCGCGCGGATCTAAGCCTTCTCCATATAAATGGTAGGCAATAAGTCCCGGGAAAATTGCGATAAACGGAACTAAGAACTTAAAGAAACCGGCAAAAAGCAGACCTTGTTGTCCGGCTTTTAAGCTTCTGGCTCCTAATGCTCTTTGAATAACGAACTGATTAGTACCCCAATAGAAGGTAGCCGTTACCATAAGACCGGTGAATACTGCGGCAATAGGAATAGCATCAAGTTCACTGCCTAAACCGATGGCATCTAATTTTTCAGGGTGATGAGTGGCAATAAAGTGCAAAGCATCGGTGATGCCGCCGTCAATTTTATTACCTAAAGCCACTAAGCCTAAAATAGGGATCAAGCAGCCGATAATTAATAGTCCGTATCCGTTTAAAGTATCGGAAATTGCGACAGCTCTAAGTCCTCCGGCGACAGCATAGATTGCGCCTACGACACCGACAATGACGGTCATTAGCCATAGCGCCTCCATTCGCGTTATTCCCAGCGCTTGTTCTATATTAAGAATTTTCATCAAAGCCAAAGCTCCTCCGTACAATACGGTAGGCGACCAGACGAAAATGTAGCCGAACATGAAAAGATAAACGATGATTTTTCTTGTTCCTTCTCCGTAATGATTCTTTAAAAATTCCGGAATAGTGGAGAAGGCTCCGCCTAAGTACATAGGGAGGAATAAAATGGCTAAAAGGATAATTCCTCTTATGGCCCAGACTTCCCAAGCCAGCGGAGTCATATTGCCGAAATAAGCTAAGCCGCTTTGTCCGACTAATTGTTCGGTTGAAATATTGGTTAAAAGTAGAGAGCCTGCAATGAATACCGGTCCGAGAGTATTTCCGGCTAAAAAGTATCCTGCCGAAGTTTCGATTGTTCCGCGCGTTTTGTACCAGGAGTACCACGCTACGAAAGCCATAAAGGCCACACAGGTTAAAACAGCAAACATAAAAAATCTCCTTAAAAAGAGTCAGTGTGTGCAGTATAGGGATATGAGCTGTGTAGTCGTTATGATTAATAACAGTACCACTTCGTGATACAGCTCACTATTTAAGAAGTTTTTATTTTGCGGATAAACTTTGGTAGATCTTGGCAAAATACGGCAGCATGTATGTTAAAGCTTGTTTGTATGCGTCGCAGAATTGATTTACTTTTTCTCCTTTTTCATTAGTAACTCTATGTTTAGGGCAACCTCCGTTGCAGTATTTAAGAAAGTTGCAAGTACGGCAGCACGCAGGAAGCGCAGCTTTTGACAAACCGAATTGCACCTGAGGCAGTTTATTGATTAATGACAATAACGGTTCTTCCCGGATATTTCCGAGTCGATGTTCTTGATCCACGAAGTGATCGCAGCTGAAAATATCTCCGTTTTGTTCGATGATCAGCTGATCTCCGCAATATGGTCTGAAAATGCACAATGTGGGACTGATATTTGCATAAGCCATAAACCACTGCTCTATATGCTGAATAAAAATTTTACCTATGTCCTGCGGGTACCAGCTGTTAAAAATGTCAATCATAAATCTGCCGTAATCGGCAGGTGTTATTGTTTCTTCAACTCCGGTAAGCGGGATAAATTGCATTTGTTTGGAGCCGATTTCTTTTAAAAAAGCATAAACATCAGCGCCTTTATGGACATTAGCTTTATTGATTACAGTAAGAGTGTTGAATTCAACTTCAGTTTGAATAAGTCTGTTTATGCTGTTTATAACTTGGGAAAACGTTCCCTTACCGTGATGATCTTTACGTCGTTTATCATGAATTTCTTGCGGCCCGTCAATGGAGATACCGACTAAAAAATCATGTTCTTTAAAAAAGTCACACCATTCCTGATTAATAAGCAAGCCGTTAGTTTGCAGACTGTTATAGATTTTTTTGCCGTTTGCATATTTTTGTTCAAGTGCTACTGCTTTTTTGAAAAAATCAAGACCGCATAAAGTCGGCTCTCCTCCCTGCCAAATAAAGCTTATTTGTCGCTGCGGATTGCTGTTTATATAATTTTTAATATATTTTTCAAGCACCTGATCTGACATTCTGATTGAATTTGAGTGATTAGTCCCGGAATAAAAACAATATTCACAGCACATGTTACAGTGAGCGGCTGACGGCTTTGCCATTAGATAAAAGGGCCTTTGCATGGTTATACTCCTGTACGCGGATGGATAATGTGCCGATATTAAAAGCTTAAGATAATTTCTCTTATGATAGAGATCATAAGTAGGCTTAGTTTGTGATGTTACACTGAAATTCAGTCAATAGTTTAACGGGTTTTCAGTTATGAGCTTTGCAACAATCTGTTTTTTATTAGGCTGCGGTGTTTTTACTAATCTTATGTCAGCACTATTCGGGATCGGCGGTGGAGTTCTTATGGTTCCTTTGCTGATGACAGTTTTCCCTCAATTTTCCATGCAAATGGTAGCCGCGACATCGCTGTCTATCGTTATAGGTTCCGCACTTATAAATTTAACGTATTTTATAAGACAGAAAATAGCAATAAGTTATAAAGGACTGGTTTTATGGTCGGCGGGTATGATTATAGGCGTGCAGGGCGGATTTGAATTAAGTTTTATTTTTCATCCGAATGTAATCGTGGGTATTTTTATCGTAACCATGCTCATTTTGGCAGTAAAAACCTTTTTAAAGTTAAAGAAAAGCTATCAGGTAAAAGAAGATGTGAAAGTTAATGCCAAAGATTTGGCTAAAGGTACGCTTTTTTGTACCTTAGGAGGGTTTATTGCCGGCATTACGGGTATAGGCGGAGGTTCGATAATGTCGCCGCTTGTAAATCAACTTTCTTTTGTCAAGCAGCATCAGGTGGCCGTGTATACTAACTATATGATGGTTATAGGCGGTGTGGGCAGCATGATAGGCTATTTAAGCAAGCCCTGTAAGTTGATGCTGGAGAACACTTTTCAGGTAGGGTACGTTAATTTTACCTTGGTAGGAATAGTTATAGTAGGTTCTTTTATTACCAGCTTTGTTTCCATGCGCCTTAGAGGTAAACTTAAAAGAAAACTGGCTGATTTATTGTTAGGGTTGATCCTTTTATTTGTAGCAGGATATACTTTAGTTGTGTATCTATTGTAAATTCTGATTGCTATAAATCAGATAAGGTAGCATTTATGGTGTTCAGTCCTGACGACTGTACTGATTGTGACGTTTTTGCGTTAAATGCTTTGGAAAAAGGATGCAGCGTTTACGATCAAGGAGATACGGCGCTGCAATTTTATTACGTAAAAGAAGGGCTGGTGGGCTTATATCATATTTTGGAAAACGGAAAATCAAGTTTGGTCCGTTTATATAAAAAAGGTGATTTTTTCGGTTTCAGAACTTTTTTCGGCAATAAAAATTATCATTGCAGCGCAATTGTAATGGTCAAGGCGCAGATTATCTGCATCAGGCCGCATAGTATCGATTCTTTTTTTTCAAAGAATATAGAGCTGGTACGGTTTTTGGTGTTTCAGCTGGCACAAGAATTGCATGATGCTGAGACAAGACTTGCAAAAATTGCGTATAACAAGACATTGGATCGGGTCTTTAATACTACCAGGTTTTTGGCAGAACATTATCCTGAGTATCCGTGGACTTATCGTGAGATAGCTGAGTATTCAGGATGTGAGACTGAAACAGCTATCCGTATAACAAAAGAGCTGCATAAAACAGGCTTGCTGCAAAGTCACAAGATTAATAAAAAGACATCAGACAATTAGTGTCAGGCAATCAGGTAAGTTTGCCTGACAAAATTTTTTGCACTTAATTACTCGACTTTCCGTGATAAAAATTTAAGTCAAAGCCTTTCCGGCAAAGGCTTTTAAGCTCTTTAAAAACCGGTATTGATTTTATCGCTTATTTTTGTTGTACAGAACGGGATTTTTCAATCGGAGAGGAGTTATCTTAAGAGTTTTTTTATTGCTAAAACAATAGCTTATCTTATAAAAGCCGGAAGTTAACGGTATAATATATTTGCTTAAAAAACATACAGTTAACCACCGGCTGATATATGATAAACAATATTTCTTCTTTCTCCAACAACTCTTTTTGCGGTGCCTTAAAAGATTTATCTTTCGGCAGATTGTTAAATTCCTGCGGCTTCAATAAAAAGCGCGGTGTTCCCATTCTCATTGTTATGTACGGGCTGTTAACCTCCGTATTTAATTATTCGGGCATTCATCAAAAGACGCAGTCCCGCAAAGGCTATTCTCAATGTAATTGCACCGACCAAGTCTTTTACGATATTACTTCCAATCCTAAGCTGAATTGGCGCAAACTGTGTCTGCTGCTTGCACAGAAGCTGATACGTAAAATCACTCCGACCATGACTTGTGCTAAATGTTTTGTCCTTGATGACACCATTATGGAAAGGCCTCGCAGCAAAAAGGTCGAGTTATTATCAAGAACTTATGACCATGTCTCGCATCGTCAGGTTAAAGGCTTTACCAATCTGCTGCTTGCTTGGACTGACGGCTTGAGCAGCGTTCCTGTAATCAATGCCATCGTCTCTTCATCTAAAATCATTTGCCCGGAGCGTAATTACATCGATAAGAGAACCCACGGTGCCGAACGCCGCAAGGAGCAGGGGATATTCAAGTGCTATGAGGCTAATGCCAACCAATGCCGCACACAATATCTTAAGAAGGGCAGGACTTGCCCGGATGGCCCGGCAAGCGAACCTCATAAGAGGTCGGCAACAGGAACCCGCCGAAGCTTACACAATAGGCAGTATTGTTGTTTAGCGGTAGGAATCATCGGCCTTTAGGCCGGTGAGGATGTCAATTGTTGTATAACTAATAATTAGGTTGTTATTTCCGATAAGACGGTAAGTTTTTAATGAAAATAAGTTAAATTAATAATTCATAATCATTAACATCAAGATAACGATTGAATTTAAAACCTACCTCTTTAAAAGAGGAAACCTGTTTAAAACCATGACGCAAGTGGAAGCGGATACTGCCTGCGTTTTCAGCTGTAATGCAAGCTATAAGGGCATGGCAGTTGATTTTTCTGCATTCGTCAACAAGCCTTTTTAAAAGCTTAGAACCTATTCCTTGACCGGTTGCTTCTTTGGCAAGATAAATGCTTATTTCGTAAGTTTGAGCATAAGCGGCACGCTCTTTCCACGGATGAGCATAGCAATAACCTAAAATGCAGTCGTTTTCTTCATAGACAAAATACGGATAAGATGCGCTAATGCTATTTATTCTATCCGCCATTTCATTATTTGTAAGCGGCGCATATTCAAAAGTGACGGTTGTTTCTTTTACGTAATAATTGTATATGCGGGCAATTGCCGGCGCATCTGAAATTTTTACCAGTCTAATCATAGTTTATGATACTTATAAATTAAAACTATGCAGATAATAACTCATAAAGTCTGAATTTTTGATTAAATGCAAAATTGCTCTTTAAAGAGGCTGTATTTTTTATGTATAAAGGGCGTTTTTTTGTACATACTTAATATGTACGGGAATGAAAAAAGGAAATAAAAATGGTTAGGTTAAAAAAAGTCGTTGGAGCATTGTTTGTTTTGGCTGCTGCAGCACTTTTCGTTTCAGGATGTTCGAAATCGAATATTGATACGGTAAAGGACGGTTTTTTTGCTGAGGATAAAACGCAAAATATCGGAAAGTTTCTTGAGACTTATAAAAATGTAACAGGAGGCAGTTGGAAGGCGATTAAAGATGATAGAAGCCGTGATGTCGTAGTATTCAGCGGGAGCTATTCAAATAAAGATGTTGCTGAGATTTTTCTTAATAATCGCGAATCTTATGTTTCATCATCTGCAGATAAATTTGCCGCTTTTTTAGATAAAAATAATTTTTCTCTTGCTTTTTCGGTCAATTTTTTAATGTCTGCTGATGAAAGCAGCGAAACTCCTTTTATAGTCAGCTCATTAGGACTTGCATCAGTTGGAACTGTCAGCAATGACAAGCAAAATATTGATTCAGGAATAAAAGCAGTGGTCGGTAATTTGTCTTTTGACAGTAAGTTAAATAAAGAAGACGTAGCTTTGCTTAATTATTATTTCCAGAAATTTGTCGCTCAAGAGCTTCTTTTATCACATAATACGACAGCACAGGCAGTGCCGCTTTCTTACGAGTTTGATTTTGCCAATTTGCCGGGTATGCTTTTTTCTTCTATTCAAGACGGAGCAGATCCGATTTCTGATTATTATCCGATTGAACGAATGGAATTGTACGAAGTTAAAAGTGATGATGCTGTAAAGTCGGTTACATATAAAGTAAGAGCAGCGCTTACCAATGCTTATTTAGAAGCATTGTACGGTAAAGATGTAGGAAGAGAGCCTCAGAGTTTAAAACTTGATTGCGGTAAGTTTGACGCATTGAATGCAAAATATGAAATACTTGTTGCTAAAGATTTAACTTTTATAAGTGCTGTGAATGTGCCGGTAAACGAATTTACGTTAATGTCCCAATGCCTTGATCCAAAAGCATTTAATCTTAAAAGCGGACAAAACAGCTTACAGATCCTTTTGGAAAAGACAGGAGCTCAATTTATTTGCTCTACATCGTATCCAGACAATGAAGCGGTTAAAGCTTTTAAAAAACAGCAGGAGCTATTATATCGGGTAGACAATGAAGTAAAACTTTCTTTGCTGCAGAATGCTTTTATTGGCGCTATAACCGGAAAGAAACTTTCCGATAAGGATCTGCATGATGAAATGGTTAAGAGACGCGAGCAAAAATACAAAGAAAAAGGTTGGACTCTGCCGCCGTCATTGTTCTCAATCGCTCCTTCGGAGGTTATTTAGTTTTTTGGCATATAAAGATCTGTGGTATCGGCTTTTTCAAGGGTCAAGAGTTTTAACTTTTTATCAAGGCCGCCTGCGTACCCCGTAAGGCTTTTATTGCTGCCGATGACACGATGGCATGGGATGATTATAGAAATCGGATTGTGTCCGACGGCGCCGCCGACTGCTTGTGCCGACATTTGTTTAATTCCTTGTTCTTTGGCAATTATCGCGGCAATTTCTTTATAAGTCATAAAATTGCCGTAAGGAATATTTTGAAGAGTTGCCCAAACTTGCAGCTGGAACTTGGTACCTCTAAGGTGCAGCGGAACTTTTACGTCCGGTCTTTGCCCTTTAAAATATTCATCAAGCCATACTTTTGCTTTTTTTATGGCATCGTTTTCTTTTTCTTCATGAAAAGGATCAAGATTTTCTGCAAAATATTTTTGCCCGTGAAACCATAAACCGGTAAGGCCGATTTCATCTGATGCCAAAAGAATTTCACCTAAAGGTGAGGAGTATTTTGCGGTAAAAATCATTTCTTAATACTTATTATAGAAATTAGTGTGTCGTCTCTAAAATTTTTACTTGGGAGCCGACCGCCTTTTTTACAGCTTCAATCATATTATCTGCATTAGGACAAGGGAAAGCGATAGGGTCTCCTTTTTTAATGCAGGAAGCAAAAGCTATGCATTCGGCACCGCGGCGCACTAATTCTTTAGCTCTTAAAACGGCTTCTTTGCCGGGGCAGCCTCCGCAGCTGACAAAGCCCACAAGCTCAAGTTCGCCTTCAAGTGTAGAAAAAGATCCGTTTTTAATTTTTAAGCTTTTAAAATCAGTGGTCCCGGGACAATAATTTTCAGTTGCTCTGCAGCGTATGATTCCTATCTTCATGTTAGTTCTCCTGTACCTATTTTCGCTCCTTTCATATCAGATAAATTATATAGTTAATAAGGTAAGCGATTTTAAGCAGAATAGGGCAAATAGAAAATTTTGCACTTTGTAAGTACGGGAAAGACAAATCCTGATATTTATATGGCAAAACGATGAACAGTACTGAGATC
>NZ_GL831015.1 GCF_000188195.1 Succinatimonas hippei YIT 12066 | reverse complement strand
CCGGAAAAGGAATGGGTCATGTTTTTCCAAGCTCGCACTATAGTTCCGGCACTGACTTTAAACAGACTTAAACTGCGTTGCTCTTTTATGCATTGATTCAGCTCCTGATACAACCCGGTATAAGCCTGAGGCAGCGACAATACGGCATGAACATGCCTTACCGTATCGGCATAGCGTCCTTTGCCGTTGAGAGCTTCCCGACACCATGCTTCAGCGTCGGCACCGATGGCCCGGGCCCACTGCAGCAGCATTGAGTCTTGATTGCGGATAGAGAAAATGTCATAAATCAAATGCTCTTTTTGGGTATAATCCTCTTTGGTCGAAAGGCCGTGACGATTATCCTGACGCGGATATGCCGCAATCAAAGTGCCTTCATGAGTGAAACTTACGGTGACGGATGTCAGTTCAATCATGATTTTCTGCCTTATCCATTGAGGCGGCAGGGCATAACAATGCTGATGCAGGAGTATCCTGCCGTCGGCGGGGACGATTACCGCGGCGGTGGTGACGTAACGGTAATCCCAGCTTGACGGTAAGGTAAGCGCCGGTCTTTCGCCTTCCTCGAACAACTGCGCCCGGGATTTTTTTAATCCCCGAATCGGCCGCTGCAGCATTTTATCCGT
>NZ_GL831014.1 GCF_000188195.1 Succinatimonas hippei YIT 12066 | reverse complement strand
AGGCTAAACGACAATAGCAGTATTGTTGTTTAGCTGTAGGATCTCCGGTCTTTAGACCGGTGAGGATGTCAATTACGCTTAAACTTACCTAAAAACCATTTTTTTAATACGTTGCAAGCTGAAAATTCCTGCATTTCCTGCTGCAAAATCTCGGCTTGAATACGCAATTCTTCATCACCTTTATCAATACTTTTAACAAAATCTCCGGCGCTTTCGTTCAATTCATCTTTTGCACCTGCGTTTTCAACCCAATTTTTTCTGCCAAGTTCACGCATTAAACCGGCGACATCCTGAGCATTTCCCGCTCCGGCATATATCCTAGTATCAGACTTGGACGATAAATTGGAGATCTTATCTTTAAAGGATTGATCTTCTTTTAAAACTGATTTTCCTAAAGATACAGTGCTTTCTGCCTTACTGTCTGCATCATCATTTATGTTTGGCGCCGCTTTTTCTTTTAAAACAAAGAATTTATACAAAAACGCCACAGCATCTGCAGGAGCTTTTATAACATGATAACAAGCAATGAAAGTACGCTTAAATACTCCTTTTAGCTTTGTCGCAAAAGAGCGGTGCGGCAAAGCAGGAACCTCTTTTCCTGAAGCCTTGGCGCGATAATGCTCGGCAAGATCCGGAAATCTTTCGACCAAATTCTCGGGGGCTTTCTTTTCTTCGCTTTTTAACTGAACTTTAGCTCGAACCGTGACGACAACCCCTGAAATAATCAAAAGTCCGCCAACAATCTGCGACAATAAAATCTCCTCACCAAGAAAAGTAACACCGATTATCGCTCCGGTTAACGGTACAAGATACACGAATACTCCGGCTTTGCTGGCACCGACTTTTGCCACGGCAAAGTTCCAGGTAACGAACGCAAACACGCCTGAAGCTAAAAGCAAATATAAAAATCCGTATACCGCTTGAGCATTTACTTGCCAAACCTCCAAAGTTCCGGTCGCAAAGCCGATGATAAAACATAAAAGCCCGCCGAAAAGTCCGTTCCATGCCGTAAGAGCAGTTGCCGACAATCGGCTTTTTTGCGCCTTCCATCCTAAAATCACGTAACAGGACCAGGCAATTTCACAAGCGACAATTAAAAGATCACCGATGTTAAACCCCATATTTATGAGAACATCAAGCGATCCCTTGGTCACAATACATAAAGCTCCGCAGCATGAAATGAAAATACCAACCCATCCGCGCCGACTTAATCTTTCTCCGACAAACAAAAATGCCAAAATAGTTGTGGCCGTAGGCCCGATACTTTCAATCAATGCCGTGTTAGTCGCCGTGGTATAGTGAAGGCCGGTAAAGAGCAAACCGTTATGTACGGTAATACCCATAAATCCCATAAAAATCAAAAAGGGAATAAACTTTTTATCCGGGCGAAAAGCTTTCTTTTGTCCGGTAATAAACAACCATGAAAACAAGATACCGGCCGTCAAAACAAATCTGAGCCCGGTAATAAGAAGCGGCGACATGGAGGTAGATAAAATCTTACCGCATGCAGGAGTCGCACCCCAGACAAGACATACTGCAACTAATGCAAGATAGTATTTTGCCTGTGCCATATTTCACCTTTAAAAAATTAACTGCTAAGTTTTTTTAGAAAAATCTTTATCTTCTGTCTTACCCAAAAGAGAATTATCCTCTTTTATTTCAGTAAATTCACCATCAATCACATCCCCGTCACCTTTTTTAGATGCAGATGTAAAATCTCCGTAATAAGTAAAATTGCCAAACACTTTGCTCTTTATAAAAAATCTCTTAGCTAAAAATTTCTGCACTGCAGGAATTAACAGCAGCAAGCCGAGCAAATCCGACACGAATCCGGGGAAGATAAACATAACCCCGGCAAGCGGCAGCCAAATCAAAGAAGCACTGATTTTAGGCTCATGATGCAAAGCATCCATCAGCATTTTTAAACGCACTCTAATTAAAAAGATGCCCAAAACCATCATGGTAAACATTAGTGAAACGGTCGTTATGGCACCTAAATATGACCCCACTTTAATCAACACCAAAATCTCTATAACAAAAAGTGCGAGAATAAACAGAACGGCTCGTGGCATAATTACTCCTTAGTAAGCGATGCTAAATTATCACAAAGTTATTATTTAAAAATGTCATTACCGAAAATTATCTTTGCTTTGCTACATAGGCTGTGTTTTTTGAGCCTATTCTTATTTTCCGTCGCCTCTTTTGCAAAAGACGATCTTATCCCCGACAATCTTTTATCTGCATTAAATGAGGCAGGCTTCAGCACCCAACAAAAATCTCCGTTTAAAGTCTCGGAACATTTAAACGGCAACACTTTAAATCTTTCAATCATACTTGATGATAGCGCCTATATTTATAAAGACTCACTAAGCCTAAGCGTAACAAATGAAGGGGAAGCTTATTTTGCAAAAATTCCGCAAGCTGTAAAACATACGGATTTTCAAGGAGAGCATGAAGTATTTTTCAACCGAGCCGATCTTGAAGCCTTAATCGTCAAAAGTACTGAAGGCGCAACTTTATCCTTTTCCTTTCAAGGCTGTGACGGAGCAGGGATCTGTTATCCTCCGCAAACTATAACCGTCACCTTACCCAAAATAGATCCTGTTTTAGAAAATTCACCTGATGAATATGTAAGTGAAAAAGCCCAAACTACTGAGGATAAATTAAGCAACGCTTTAAGTTCAGATTTTATATTCGGCCTTCTATTGTGCTTTATCCTCGGTATCGGACTTGATCTTACACCCTGCGTCCTGCCGATGCTGCCGATTTTTTCTGCAATGATTGCAGGGCAAAGCACCAAGAAAAATCAAAAAAATATTGCTGCAAACTGCGCTTACCTTTCAGGGCTATGCCTTACTTACACTTTAGTCGGGCTGTTATTTTCATATGCAGGAGCTTCTTTACACGGGATTTTGCAAAGCCCTTACATGGCATACGCGCTTGCGGCTTTTTTGTTTTTATGCGCCCTAGCCTGTGCCGGCTTTTTTACTTTAAGCATGCCGCAAAGCCTCAGTACCGGACTGCAAAATAAACTTGCCGCGCTTAATATGACAAGTACAATGTCAGCTTTTATTTTCGGACTGGTGTCAGCGCTTATAACGACTCCGTGTACCAGCGCCCCGCTTGCCGGAGCTTTGCTCTTTATCTTGAAAGAAGGAGATCTGTTAAAAGGAACGCTGGCCTTTTTCTGCATCGGACTCGGCATGGGAATGCCTTTATTTATCATTGGTGTTTTAGGCGGAAAATTTATCTTAAAAGCCCGCATTTTTTCTGCTCTTATCTATAAACTGATGGCTGTTCCGCTTATTCTGGCTGCTTTATATATCATTGACGGCTACTTAGGTCTTTACAAAAATTATCTTAAAACTGCAGTTTTCATTTTATTGTGCTGTTACTGTGCTTACGTTTTCTATAAAAATACCGCTTCTTTACTTCTTAAACGAATTGGAATTGCCCTATGCGCAGCCATAGCCGTTATGTGCCTGTCCTCAAATTATAACTATGAATACGGCACCGCCTTGCCTTTTACGGAAATCAAATCCCTAAATGAATTGAAAATAACTTCGGACAAAGCCTTACTAGTAGTCGGAGCTAAATGGTGCGCCAACTGCAGACAAATGGAAAAAGAAATTTTTATAAGTGATGAGTTTAAAAGGCTGACTTACAACATGCAGCTTTTCCATTTTGATATTACCGACAGCGCCTCGCCTCAAGTCAGGGAGCTTATGCAGCACTTTTCATTAATCGGCGTACCCTATACCGCCTTGCTTAATAATGACGGAGAAATAATCGTCGATGCAGTAGGCTATCTTGATTTTGACGAATTCAAAAAACGTTTTTTTAAATAAAAACTAAGAATTGTAAAAGGATTTTCGGGAAATGCTGACCTATCGTAAGATACGATAGGTCAGTAAAACTATAGATTTAAAGGCCGTTATTTTTTATCGGCAGCGTCCTTTTCAGGATGTTTTACTTCAACCAACTCAACATCAAAAACCAGTACGGAGTTAGGTTTAATCACATCACCGGCACCGGCTTCGCCGTAGGCTAAATCAGCCGGAATATAAAACTCATAATGAGCACCGGGTTTCATCAGCTGCAGACCTTCAACCCATCCGGGGATCATATTGGCAAGCGGGAAGTCGACAGGCTCTTTCTGCTCGTCAAAAACTTTTCCGTCAGTAGTGGTACCTTTATACTTAACGGAAATAGTGTCTCCAGACTTAGGAGCCTCGCCCTTGCCTTCCGTGATGACTTTATACTGAAGACCGCTTGCGGTAGTAACTACACCTTCTTTCTTGGCGTTTTCCTCAAGGAATTTCTTTCCGGCTTCAAGATTTGCAGCTGCTTCTTTTTTCATTTTATCTTCAAGAGCGGTCTGAACCTTCTTGTCAAGCTCGCGTAAAGTTGCTTCAATATCAGCACTTTCCAATGCGGTCTTATCATTTAAAGAATCAACGAAACCGGCAACAATATAATCATTGTTAAGTTCACCGATAAGATCGGTCTGAGTTTTCTGCATCTGATGAATATAAGTACCTAAAGATGCTCCGATAGAATAAGAAACCTTTTCCGTAAAGGGGCTGTCCTTAGTAACTTTAACCTCATCGGCGGCCTGCACTGTGCCGACGGCGAATACTGCCGCAGCAATAATTGATGCAACGGCGGATTTTTTACCTAAAGTAAACACATTAATCTCCAATCTGAAAATAATGATTAACTATAATCTTTTCTTAGTATCTTTCTCAAGGACAAAATTGACTTTTCTTAGCAAAGATAAGGATTCGGTCAGCACTAAAAATGCTCAAACGGCCTATTTGCCTTTACGTAGGGCTTGTTTTCAAAAAGCAAGTTAAGATTTTTATCCTTCGTAATTACGCCTATCGGTGTAATTTTCACCCGGTGACAAGCAGCGATTTTTTCAAGTAAAGAGATTTTTTTAGGATTTACCGTAAATAAAAGCTCATAATCACAACCGCCGAAAGCCGCCAGTTCAACTTTTTCCAACGCGGTTAAATTCACCTGATCAAATATCTCATCAAGCGGCAATTTATCTAAATTAAGCACGGCACCTACATTGCTTCTTTCAAGAATATGTCTTAAATCCCCTACCGTTCCGTCCGACACATCCAAAGCGCAGCGACATACGCGGCGCAGTGCTCTGGCAAAAACCGTTCGTGACGGAATAAGCTGAGCTTTTTTATGTACGATGGAGAAAAGATCAGAAGCAAGATTAAGCTCATGATAGCCCGCCTTAACAAAAAGACCGCCCATGCCTAAATTGCCTGAGACATAAATAATGTCACCGGGCTTTGCCAAATCGCGTCGCATGGCACAGCCTTTTGCTACATATCCGTATGCACTTATGGTTATCGATAAAGGCCCTTTTGAAGTATTACCGCCTATAAGCGCCATTTTCTCCTTGTCAGCCAAAGAAAAAAGTCCGCGGGAAAACTCACGCAAAAAAAGCTCATCTGAATCAGGCAAGGTTAAAGATAAAGTAAAAAAGGCCGGTCTTGCCCCCATTGACGCCAGATCTGAAATATTTACCAAAAGAGACTTATACCCTAAATAAAAAGGATCCTCTCCTTTAAAAAAGTGGATCCCTTCATTTAGCGTATCGGTTGTAATCGCAAGTTCGCTGTTTCTGTCAGGCGCTAATAAAGCGCAGTCATCACCTATACCTAAAGTAATGCCGCGCCCTTTATCGTGACCTGAAAAGAATTCTTTTATAAGTGCAAACTCACCTAACACTTTCAGTCTTTAATCACTCTTACTACTTTATCCAAAACGCCGTTAACGAATTTATGGCTATCCTGCTCGGCAAACTCTTTTGCAAGCATAATAGACTCATTAATCACGACGCGAAAAGGTATTTCCTGGCGATACAGCAGCTCAAACGTACCAAGACGCAAAATCGCCTTATCTACCTGATCAAGATCTTTAAGCGGTCTTGATAAAAACGGCTCATAAACTTCATCGATGTGCTCAAAGTTAGCAACAACGCCTGAAATCAAGTCATGCATATAATCAAGATCGGCCCCTTGAATCGGCTGATCTTCCAAAAACTGCCTTTCAATTTCGCCGGCACTCTGTCCAGTCATCTGCCACTGATAAATCGCCTGCATGGCAAAATGACGAGCCTTATGACGCATTGCCGGGCTTACTGCACCTTCTGTAGAATCCATTCTTTCTCCCAGGGAGTTATAAATTAAAGAGCTTTTAACACATTTGCCATTTCTAAAGCAGAAGCGGCGGCCTCCGACCCCTTATTACCGGCTTTGGAACCTGCGCGCTGAACGGCCTGCTCGATTGATTCGGTAGTCAAAACGCCGTTTGCAATCGGAGTTGCATATTTTAAAGTAACCTGGGTAATACCCTTAGCGCACTCATTGGCCACAACTTCAAAATGATAAGTAGATCCGCGAATAACGCAGCCTAAAGCAATCAAAGCATCGTACTTGTTAGAAGCGGCGAGTTTTTCCAATACTACCGGAATTTCAATCGCGCCCGGAACTCTTACCAAGGTTATATTTTCCTCAGGGACTTCGCCTTCTCTTTTTAAAGTATCAATGGCGCCTTCGACCAAACGCTCGCAAATAAAGCTGTTAAAGCGTGAAACGACGATTGCGAACTTTCCGTCGCGGCAAGGCTTGTTGCCCTCTATAACCTTAATTGACATAAAACCTCCGAAAATGAAAATTCGTTTGCTTAATTATTAAATAAAACCGTTTTGCATTAAAGTCTCAAATGACAAAGCCGAACTTTTTTCTTCTGCATTGCTTTGAGATTTTTGTCCTAAAACCAGCCGCTCAAGATAACGGGCCAGCACATCCACTTCAAGATTAACTTTGCTGCCCGTCTGCCAATTTTCAAAAGCCAAAACCGTCTGTGAATGCGGAATCAAAGTCAAACGAAAGCTGTCATCCGTTACCGAATTTACGGTAAGAGATGCTCCGTCAACGGCAATTGAACCTTTAAGCGCAATGTAACGCGACAGTTCAGGGGGATTTGAAACCCAGATATTAACCGCCTCTCCCAGCGGGGAAATGTCTTTTATTTCTCCGATGCCGTCAACATGCCCCTGAACGATATGTCCGCCCAAATGCGTGGCGGGAGTGCAAGGTAATTCAAGATTTAAACGCTGCCCTTGCTTATAAAATTTAAAACAAGTCATCGCAACCGTTTCAGCCGACACGTCGGCGGTGAAAAAGTCGTCTCCTACTGTCGTTGCTGTTAAGCAGACGCCGTTTGAAGCAACTGAATCACCTATTTTTACCCGTTCCTTTGCCTTGAATGAAGCCGGCGTCATTACTTTTACAAAAGCACCGTTTCCGCGTTTTTCAATTAAGGACAGAGTTCCTACAGCTTCAATAATTCCTGTGTACATAAAAGTATCGGCCTATGCTAATAAAGCGCGAACGAAAAAGTCCTTACCGCTTCTTTTAATCGTCAATATTTTATATGGTTTAAGGCAATCAAGCGAGCTTACTTCATCACATGCAAAAGCGGTTTTGGCATTTACCCCTAAAACTTTGGGTGCAACGAACAATGCAAGCTCGTCGGCAAGGCGTTCCTGCAAAAAAGATGCAACCAATGTCGGTCCGGCCTCAACTAAAACTTTGCGGCATTGTCTTTTTGACAGTTCGGATAAAACTGCGCTTATGCAAATTCTTCCTGCAAAATCACAAGGAGCATAGAAAATTTCAAGATGCTCGTTAATTTGTTCGGAGATATTTTTACTGTCTAAAGACGGACGCACGAGCAATACTTTTCCTTGAGAAAACATGACATAATCATCAGGATTAATACGCTGACGCGAATCAAGCACTACTCTTAAAGGCTGTTTTTCTTTATTAATATCGTATTTTTCAAACACCTTTGCAGACAATTCGTCATAGCGGACATTCAGCAGCGGATTATCAGCAATTACAGTTCCCGATCCGGTAATTATCGCATCGGATGCGGCACGCATTTTTTGTACGGTTTGACGAGACTTTTCCGAGGTTATCCATTTACTGCGGCCGTCAGACAGCGCTATTTTAGCGTCAAGCGACATGCCTATCTTAACGGTAACGTACGGAATATTTTTAACGATAGATTTAAAGAAAGCCCGATTTAGTTTTAAAGCTTTGTTCTCATATAAGCCGACATCCACTTCAATTCCTGCATCTTTTAAAATTTTAACGCCGCGGCCTGCCACCTGAGGATTGGGATCTCCGCAGGCAATTACCACGCGTTTAACACCGGCTTTAACCAACGCCTTGGCGCAAGGAGGAGTTCTGCCGTAATGAGAACACGGCTCTAAAGTAACATAGCAGGTAGCTCCGGCAACAGAAGATCCAGCGCTGCGCATTGCCATAATTTCGGCATGCGGCTCGCCTGCTTTATGATGATACCCCTCACCTATAATCATGCCGTTACGTACGATTACGCATCCGACAGCAGGATTCGGGGACGTAGTAAACTTGCCGCGAGCGGCAAGTTTTAAGGCTCTTTTCATAAAGAGCCTGTCATTTTCACTAAAGACCTTCAAGTCTTATTAATCCTTATATACCGGGAACTTGGCACACATAGCCTTAACTTTTTCGCGGCATGCGGCAATAACATTCTCGTCTTTGTAATTATCAAGGACGTCGCAAATGATATTGGCAAGTTCGCGAACCTCAGCCTCTTTAAAGCCGCGGCGAGTGCAGGCAGGAGTGCCCAAACGCAAGCCGGAAGTAATGAAAGGAGATCTCGGGTCATTAGGAACGCTGTTTTTATTAACGGTAATGTTAGCCTGACCCAAAGCGGTTTCTGCATCCTTACCGGTCATTTCCATTCCGATAAAATCCATAAGGAACAAGTGGTTGTGGGTACCGCCTGACACTACTTTGTAGCCGCGCTTCATTACCTCTTCGCACATGGCCTTTGCATTTGCCACTACCTGCTTTTGATACTCAACGTACCAAGGCTCCATTGCTTCTTTAAAGACAATAGCTTTTGCAGCGATTACATGCATTAAAGGACCGCCCTGAGAACCCGGGAAAATTGCCGAGTTGAGTTTCTTATAAATAGTCTCATCATGGCAGTTAGATAAAATAAATCCTGAGCGGGGACCGCCTAATGATTTATGAGTGGTTGAGGTTACAACGTGGGCATAATCGACGGGGCTCGGATAAACACCGGCTGCGACCAATCCGGCGACATGGGCCATATCAACCATGAGATAAGCACCTACTTCATCAGCTATCTCACGCATTTTCTTCCAATCAACGATGCCGGAATAAGCAGAGAAACCTGCAACTATTACCTTAGGCTTGCACTCCAGGGCCTTGGCTTTAATATCATCATAATCAAGCTCACCTGCAGCATTAACGCCGTACTGTACGGCATGATACATTTTGCCGGAGAAACTGACTGCTGCACCGTGGGTCAAGTGACCGCCGCAAGCTAAAGATAATCCTAAAATGGTATCGCCCGGATTGCATAAAGCCATATAAGCTGCAGCATTGGCCTGAGAACCCGCATGCGGCTGAACATTTGCATATTCGCATTTAAACAATTTGCAGGCACGATCAATAGCCAACTGCTCAACCTTATCAACATATTCGCAACCGCCGTAATAACGCTTATGCGGATAGCCTTCGGCATACTTATTGGTAAGCTGGGAACCTTGAGCTTCCATTACACAGCGGCTGGCGTAGTTTTCAGAAGCGATAAGTTCGATATGATCTTCCTGACGCTGATTTTCATCTGCAATTGCTTGCCATAACTCAGGATCATACGCGGCGATTGATTTTGCTTTATTCATAATGGACGATTACCTTTATAAACAAGAGGACTAAGCGGTATCGCTTAAAAAAGACGCGGCTATTTTAACATTTTTAAATTCTTCTTTGGGAAAAATAGAGACAGATCACTCTTTTTTAACAATGTAAGTCTTTGCCCGTCTTGTTTTCATATTCAGAAAATGCACACCGGTTCTTTTCTTTTTTAGACATCTCTCGAAAAATTACAAAAAAGCAGATAAATCCCTTATCCCAAACCCAAAATTTTTTCATTTTTTCAAAAAAAAACTCTTAAAAAAGTTCTAAAATCTCAAAAAATTGTTAAAATCTGTTTAAATTGGTTGTCGGAGTTTTAATTTGTCTAAGCCTTTTATTTTAGTGGTAAACGGCCCCAATCTTAATCTTTTGGGTACCCGTGAACCGCAGGTTTACGGACACGAGACTTTATCAGATCTCAATGCCCGTCTTGATGAAGTCGCTACAGAACTCAACGTCAGCATTGAGCACTTTCAGTCAAACCATGAAGGTGCCATCGTCGATAAAATTCAAAGCGTAATGGGTAAAGCGTCCTGCATTTTAATTAATGCCGGAGCATATACTCACACCAGTGTAGCAATTCGTGATGCTCTCTTAGGCACGGCCATTCCTTTTTTTGAAATTCATATATCGAACGTTCACGCCCGTGAAGAATTCAGACATCACTCCTATCTAAGCGATAAAGCCATCGGGGTTATTGTCGGTTTCGGTCTTGACGGATACGAGTTCGCTTTAAGAAAAGCAGCCCGGCTCGTCAATAAATAAGAATTTTTTTTCGTTGCTAAGCAACACAGTAATTTAGGTAATAGCACATGCAAATTGATATTCACAAAATAGCTAAGCTCATTGACCTCGTTTCAAATTCTGATATTGCAGAAATTAACTTAAAACAGGGTGATGAAGAGCTTAGTATTTCTCGTCAGTCTGCCACCGTTGTTCAGGCTCCGGTTCAAACCGTTGTAGCAGCTCCTGCTCCGGTAGCTGCCGTTTCTGCCCCTGCTCCTGCTGCAGCACCTGCAGCAGAAAGTACTCCTGCAGCCCCCGCTCCTGCAGCTTCAGGAAACAACGTAATGCGCTCTCCGATGGTCGGAACTTTCTACCGTTCGGCAAGCCCTAATGCCGCTCCTTTCGTTGAAGAAGGACAAACCGTCAAGGAAGGCGACACTTTGTGCATTATCGAAGCCATGAAGATGATGAACCAAATTCAAGCCGACAGATCAGGCACCATCAAGAAAATTTTGGTTGAAAACGGCGCTACCGTTGAATTTGATCAAGCTATTTTTGAGTTTGAATAAAAATTATAAAAACCTCCGATAATTTATCGGAGGTCTTTTTTCTTCAAGGTATTTATCTATGCAACTTGAAAAGGTTTTAATTGCAAATCGCGGCGAAATTGCCTTACGTATTTTGCGCGCCTGCCGTCAGCTGGGACTTAAAACCGTAGCAGTGCATTCAACCGCAGATCGTGATTTGATGCACGTAAAGCTTGCCGATGAAACAATCTGCATCGGCCCTGCTACCGCAAAAGACTCATATCTTAATATTCCTACTATTATTGCTGCGGCCGAAGCTACCGGTGCCAGCGCAATTCATCCCGGTTACGGGTTCCTGTCCGAAAATGCCGATTTTGCCGAGATGGTGGAAAAATCAGGATTTATTTTCATCGGACCGACTGCCGATACCATCCGTCTTATGGGTGATAAAGTATCTGCCAAAAAAGCCATGCAGCGCGCAGGGGTTCCGTGCGTTCCCGGTTCTGAAGGAGCATTAGGAGACGATTCCAAAGAAAACCATCGTCTTGCCAATGAAATCGGCTACCCTATCATAATTAAAGCAGCCGGTGGCGGCGGCGGACGCGGCATGCGCGTCGTCCGTTCCGATGCAGAGCTTGATGATGCTATCGCTCTCACCCGCCGTGAAGCGGATATGTTCTTTAACAATCCTGCCGTTTACATGGAAAAATTCCTTGAAAACCCGCGTCATATCGAATTCCAGGTACTATCCGACACTCACGGAAACGCTGTTTATTTAGGTGAACGCGACTGTTCCATGCAGCGCCGCAACCAAAAGGTTTTAGAAGAAGCTCCGGCTCCCTTTATCACCGCCGAACAGCGTAAATCTATCGGTGAACGCTGCGCCAAGGCATGCGTTGATATCGGATACCGCGGAGCAGGTACTTTTGAATTCTTATATGAAAACGGCGAGTTCTACTTTATCGAAATGAATACCCGTGTTCAGGTAGAACATCCGGTTACTGAAATGATCACAGGCATTGATATCGTCCGTGAAATGATTGCCGTATCAGCAGGCGCTCCTTTATCCGTCAAGCAAAAAGACATCAAGATAAAAGGCCATGCTTTTGAATGCCGTATCAATGCTGAAGATCCTAAGACTTTCCTGCCGTCTCCGGGTTTAATTGAGCGTCTGCATGTTCCGGGAGGCCCCGGTGTGCGTTGGGACAGCCATATTTATCAGTCATATCGCGTCCCTCCTTACTATGACTCATTAATCGGCAAACTCATCGTTCATGATGACAATCGTGAGCTTGCCATGGCAAGAGCTCTTGAAGCCTTGGACGAAATGGTAGTTGACGGAATTAAGACCAATATTCCTCTGCATAAGGATTTACTCACCGATCCGGTTGAAATCAAGGGCGGTGCCAGCATCCATTATCTTGAGGAAAAACTTGATCTTAATAAACCTGCAGCCACAAGTGATCCGGAAAAGGACGATTAATCAACTTCATATAAACGCCTCAGTTGCAAAAACCGAGGCGTTTTTCTTGTAACATGCTCTAAAACTGCTTTTTTATCTGATTTAAGAGAAGAAGGCGTATAATGCAGGCACCGTTTAAACAAAGGAAGGTCTAACTTATGTTACAACCGATAAGTCCCAGCAATCCTCTTGCTAAAATTTTCAACAAAGTTCCGTTCATCATGCAGGTAGTCATCGGCCTTATAGTCGGTATCATACTTGCTGCTATTTATCCCAACGACACCACTGTGATACCCACTTTAGGTGTTTTGTTCGTTTCAGCATTAAAAGCTATAGCCCCTCTTCTCGTGTTCGTATTGGTTTCAGCAGCCATTGCCCGTCACAACAAGGGTGTTAAAACCAATATGCGCCCTATTCTTGTTTATTATTTTGTTTCTATGGGCCTTGCTTCTCTTTTAGCTCTTATCATGAGCTATATATTCCCGAGCACCTTTAGTGAGCTTGCCAGTGCCGCCGACGGAGTAAACCCTCCGCAAGGTATTTCAGAAGTATTATTAAACTTCATAAAACAAGCCGTCGATAACCCGGTCAATGCTCTTTTAACCGGCAACTATGTCGCTATCCTGGTGTGGGGTATTGCCTTCGGTCTTTTATTCCGCGTCGCTCACGACCCGACTAAACTCGTTTTGGATGACTTAGCCGAAACCGTAGGCGGTGTAGTTCGTATGGTTATCCGTTTCGCACCTTTAGGCGTTATGGGTCTTGTTTATTCTTCCTGCACTGAAGCCGGCGGATTTAGCAACTTATTAAATTACGTACACGTAGTCGTAGTATTAGTTGCCACCATGCTCATAGTTGCTTTTGTCATCAACCCGATAATCGTTTTTGCCGCCACACGTAAAAATCCTTATCCACTGGTTTTAACTTCAATTGCCAACAGCGCCATTACAGCCTTCTTTACCCGCTCTTCTGCCGCCAACATTCCGGTTAATCTTGATCTGTGCGAAAAATTAGGTGTACCGCGCGAAACTTACTCTATTTCCATTCCTTTAGGCTGTACCATCAACATGTGCGGTGCGGCGGTCACCATCGTAATCATGACTATGGCAGCCGTCAACACTTTGGATATTCATGTTGACTTCGGTTCAGCGCTTCTCATGTGCATTGCAGCCGTATTATGCGCCTGCGGCACTTCGGGAATTGCCGGCGGCTCTTTAATGCTAATCCCGCTTGCCTGCTCAATTTTCGGTATCGGCAATGATATCGCCATGCAGGTCGTCGGTATCGGCTTTATCATCGGCGTTTTGCAAGATTCAACCGAAACAGCTTTAAACAGCTCATCTGACGTTGTCTTTACAGCTGCCGCCTGCGGTATCACCAACGGTATTAAAAATACCAAATAAACATTTTAGATCATAAAATTATGTGATATATGACGGTGCTTTTCAGCACCGTCTTTTGGGGGGTGCGGACAAAAAGTTGGACATGATTTTC